>JAFSTS010000010.1 GCA_017445685.1 Clostridia bacterium
AAGTATTGAGATATATGCTTGAAATATTGCAAATGTTGCTATATAATACTAACGGGTGATTTTTATGAAAGCGGAAATACAGCAGGGGATCGGCGGAACTCTTGCAAACGGGTGCGGATACCACCACTACAGGCAGGATATAACGCCCTCAGTCGAATTTCACAGTCACGATTTTTACGAATTTTATTTTTTTATTGACGGTACGGTCACTTACTGCATAGAGGAAAAAACCTTTGAACTGATGAGCGGCGATGTTTTGGTAATTCCTCCCGGCAGACTTCACAAGCCGTATGTCGCCACAAACCTTCGTTATGAGCGCGCCGTTCTTTCGATCAGCCGTGAATCGCTGCTCTCGCTTGACAAATCAAGTCCGAGCATTGCCGACGAAATCAAAAAGCTTCGCGATGAAGGCAGGCTTCTTATCAGCCTGCGCGGAAAAGACAAAGAAAAGGTCATGTCTCTGCTTTCCGATATTGACGCGGAGCTTCGCCTCGGAGCAAAAAACGAGGTCGCCGCTTTTTCGGCTTATGTTACCATTTTGCTGATCGATCTTATCAGAATTGCAAAATCCCAGTCTCATAACGAAAGCACTTTTGTCAGCCAGAGCATTGTGCCGTCCGTGATCGAATACATCAATTCCAGACTTTCAGAGCCGCTCTCCGCGCAAAGTATTGCCGACGAATTTTTTATCAGCAAATATCATCTTCAACACCTTTTCAAAGGCTACACCAATGTTTCGCTTTATGACTACATCCTCTCAAAGCGTGTTATCTACGCAAAATCCCTGATCCGCCACGGAAAAAGTCTGACGGAAACCTGCTTTGCCTGCGGCTTCAGGGACTATTCCGCTTTTTATAAAGCGTTTGTTTCAAAGGCGGGAATGAGTCCAAAAAAATTTAAAAGTAATTTAAATCTTATAAGAGAATCAGATTGATTTTTTTTGGAGGTATATATGAAAGAATACGAAAAATACGAAAGCATTCTGAAAGAGAAATATCCCTGCCGGATCGAGCTTCACGCTCACACAAGTCCTGCAAGCAAATGCGCTGATTTTTCGCCGGAAGATGTTGTAAAAAAGTATAAAGCTCTCGGCTACGACGCCATCGTCATCACAAACCATTTCCCCGGCGGTTACGAAAATCTTTCCATGGACGAATTTTTCGCGCAGTATTTCGGGAATTTCGACCGAGCAAGAGCTATGGGCGAAAAACTCGGAATAAAGGTTTTTCTCGGCGCGGAGCTTCGCTTTGTAAACGACGATATATGCCCGGACAATGACTATCTGCTCTACGGCTGTACGAAAGAAGATCTGATTGATTGTTACGATCTTTTACACTTGAATTTCAGATTCTTTGTCAACGCCTTCATCAAGCCCCGCCATACGCTTATTCAGGCTCATCCTTTGAGAAAAAACATGGTCGTCTGCGACAGCAGCCTTGTCGACGGGTACGAGAGCTTCAATATGCACCCCGGACACAACGCGCAGATTTCGCTTGCCGTAAGGCACGCAGACAAAACAGGAAAAATTTTCACCGCAGGCACGGATTTTCACCACGAAAATCACGAAGGCTGCGCAGCCGTACGCTTCAAATCACTACCGAAAGATGAAATCGACCTTTCAAAGATGTTAAAAGAAAACAATTTCCTTATCGAAATTGAAAAAAGAATTTTGATCCCATAAAGCAAAAACGGCATCGGAACACATTGTTTCCATGCCGTCAGATTTTCGTTGTTCAGTTATTTTATTTCGTCAAACATTTTTTTGATGCAGTTTTTGCACACTCTCTTTTTTTCAAATTCCACAACATTTTCGGACGAATCGCAAAAGATACATTTTTGAGAATATTTTTTCAGCAGTATTCCATCGGATTCGAGAAAAAATTCAACCGCAGCATTCGGATGATCAAGGTCAAATTTTCTTCTTATCTCAATTGGAATAACAAGTCTGCCAAGCTCGTCAATTTTCCTGACATATCCCAATGTTTCCATATAAGTTCCTCCTTTGCCTGTAAACCGATTTCGAATAATTTTTTCTGTCTTAATATACCATATTTGCCAAAAACTGTCAATATGCGCCGCTTATTTTTTTTACTTGACTATTTTTGAGCGTAAATGTATAATAATCTCGTTATTTCGCGCTATATATCTCATCCGTCTCGGAGGATCACGATGACTCAACAGCAGATTTTTTCAAAAGCAAAATTTGTTAAGGCAAGCGAGGATTGTCTCTCGCCCTGTTTTCGCTCGACTTTTGAGGGAAAAAAGGGTGAAAAAACCGTAATTACCATTTGCGGTCTTGGCTTTTTCAAACTATTCATCAACGGGCAAAATCCCACTGAGGATGTCTTTGCTCCCGTAACAAGCTTTTACCACGATTACGAGCGTCTTTACTGCAAAAACCGGTACGGAGAGGAGCTTTCCCCCCGTATTTATGTTATGCAGTATGACATCACTGATTTTGTCGCCGACGGCACAAATTCCGTCTGCGCTGTTGTAGGTCACGCATGGTATTTCAAGGAATATTACGGCGACTGTGTGCTTTGCTACAAGATCGACTGCGGCGGCAGGGAGTTTTATTCCGATTCAAGCGTCAAGTGGATTGACAGTCCGCTGATTTTAAACAAAGACAAAGAGCTTGAAGACACCTTTTACCAGATGAAACGCGGTGAAACGCACGACTATACAAAGCATAATTATGACGGCTCATGGATCCTTCCCGACTTTGACGACAAGGGCTGGAAAAACGCCGTTGAAACCGAGCTTCCCGAAACGCAGTACTATATCCAGGACTGTCCTAACGACAGGATAATCCGTTCCATCAATCCAAAGCTTATCAAAAAAACAGATGAATACAGCGTTTACGACTGCGGCGAAAATACTACGGGCTGGTATATTTTCAAATGCGGAAAGTACGGCGAAAAGGTAACTGTCGAAGTCGGTGAATTGCTTGACGAAAACAATGATCTTGAGTTTGAACACACCTGGGATCAGCTTTCGCAGTACATTTGCGACGGCTCGGAGAGAGAATATCATCCTCTTTTCACCTGGCAGGGCTTCAGATATGTTAAAATCACGAATAATGCCGAGCTTATCCGCTGCGATGTAATTCACACTCCTGCAAAAGCGACCTCTTCTTTCAAGTGCGAAAACGAAGTTCTTAACTGGCTTTACACGGCATACATGAGAACACAGATTTGCAGTTTCCACGAAGGTATTCCCTCCGACTGTCCTCACATCGAAAGACTCGGCTACACAGGCGACGGTCAGTTGACAAGCGAAACGGCAATGATAAACTTTGAGATGAAAAAATTTTATCTCAAATGGATGGAGGATATTTCCGACTGTCAGGATAGAAACAGCGGCAATGTTCAATACTGCGCGCCGTATTGGAAATGCGGCGGAGGCCCCGGAGGCTGGGGCTGCGCGATAGCCGAAGTGCCGTATCAGTTCTACAGAGTTTACGGCGACAGTAAGCCATTGAAAAAATATTTTAAACAGATTCTCAAATATTTCGAATATATGGATAATCACAGCGACGACGGAATCGTCGTAAGAGGTCAGCCGGGGCTGTGGTATCTCGGCGAATGGTGTACACCCCATGCACCCGGCGAAAAGCGTGAGCCTGATATTCCCAATTCGTTTGTAAACACATATTTTTATGTCCGCTCGC
>JAFSTS010000011.1 GCA_017445685.1 Clostridia bacterium
ATCAAAAAGCCATGACGCCTCAATCAGCTCAAGACCTTTATTCATCATCGTGGCGGAGTCGATCGTTATTTTTGCGCCCATGCTCCAATTCGGATGATTGAGCGCGTCCTCAACCGTAACATCCTTCAGCATATCTTTTGTTTTTTTGAAAAAAGGTCCGCCCGAAGCAGTGAGGATAAGCTTTTTTATCTGGTCATGCTTTGCACAGCCCTGAAGAGACTGAAAAATCGCTGAATGTTCGCTGTCAACAGGCAAAATGCTCACACCGTTTTTTCTTGCCGCTTCCATGACGAGCTTTCCTCCGGCAACAAGAGTCTCCTTGTTTGCAAGAGCTATTGTCTTTTTGCTTTCAATCGCGCAAAGAGTAGGTTTAAGACCTATCATGCCCACTACGCTGTTGAGCACTGAATCCGCTTCTTCTAAGCAGGCGCACTCGCATATCCCGTCCATCCCCGATAAAACTCTGATGTTTGTATCCGACAGTTTATCTTTAAGCTCTTTTGCGCTGTCTTCATCTCTCAAAGCAACAAGGCGCGGAGAATATTTTCTCGCCTGTTCTTCGAGCAAGGCGACATTTGAATTGGCGCTCAGCGCGACAACATTCATTCCGAGCTTGTCGACAACCTCAAGAGCCTGTTTGCCTATCGACCCGGTGGAGCCGAGAATCGAGATGTTTCTGTTCATAAATATATACTCCGATGTTTTTTAGAATCTGTTAAAAAATTCAAGCACTATATAAAGAGTCGGGAAAACAAAAATACAACTGTCAAATCTGTCAAGCATTCCCCCGTGACCGGGCATAATGTTGCCAAAATCCTTAATGGAGCAGTCACGCTTGATAACAGAAGCAGTCAGGTCGCCAATCATGCTTAAAATCGAAAGCACTCCGCTCAAAATAAGAATACCTGCAAACGAAATCGCCGACAAAGAAAATGAAAATTTGTCTATCAGAAGATATATAGCTCCGTTAAAAATTACGCTGAGTACAAAACCTCCTACAGCTCCCTCAACGGATTTCTTGGGGCTTATTTTCGGACACATTTTATGTTTGCCGAATTTTGAGCCGACGAAGTATGCAAACGTATCAGTCAGCCATGAACAGCAAAACGCAAAAACTGTCAGATAAATCCCCTGAAGATATGTGTAGGTTGAACTCATGAAAGGATTAGGGTTTCCGATTCTTATTATTGTCGAAAAACAAAGCGGCAAAACAAACGATCCGAAAACTGAAGCAAAATACATCTTTACTCTGATATTTCTGTGATCCTTCAGCATTATGCAGGAAATAACAAACAGAAATACAAGCGACATTGCAGGCAGTAAATTATATTTCGCAATCGGCTCAAATCCAAACAAAAACGGTACAGCCGCCGCAAAAATAACGCTGAAAAATTTCAACGGTTTGTTTTTTGTGTTTACGGCATTTAAAAGCTCAAAAGACGAAAATCCGCAAACAAGCGCAATTGCAGCGACAAAAATTACAGTATTGATTTTCCAAATCGCCAACAGAAGCACGGCAATTCCTATGATCGCAGTAATGATTCTCTGTTTCACCCTCGTATCCCCCTTTTAAACGCCGCCGAAACGCCTGTTTCTTTTTTCAAATATATGCAGCGCTTCGTTGAAATTTTCAACTGTATAATCTGGCCATAAAATATCAGAAAAAATAAATTCAGCATACGCTGACTGCCATGTCAGAAAATTAGACAGCCTGTATTCGCCGCTCGGTCTGATGAT
>JAFSTS010000075.1 GCA_017445685.1 Clostridia bacterium
ACAGGAAGTTGTTCCTGCACTCGGTCACGCCATCGTAGAAGACGCTGCAGTAGCACCGACCTGCACAGAAACTGGTCTCACAGCAGGCTCACACTGCACACGCTGCGATGACGCAACAGTTGCGCAGGAAGTAGTCGAAGCTCTCGGACATGACTATGTAGCGGTTGTAACAGCACCGACCTGTACAGAGGGCGGATATACAACATATTCCTGCTCAAGATGTGACTCCACATACACAGCAGACGAGACAGAAGCTCTCGGTCACGCATGGGGCGAATGGACAGTAACAGTTCCGTCCACCTGCACACAGACGGGAATTGAAACAAGAGTTTGCGCAAATGACGCTTCTCATGTTGAAACAAGAGAACTTGCACTCAGCGCTCACACAGCAGGTGAAACAACAGTTGAAGTTATCGAAGGCGTTGAAAAATATGTAACAAGATGTACTGTCTGCGGAAACATTATCTCTGTTGAAGATATTCCGACAGCCGACTACACAGCGCTTAATGCTGCCGTTGCAAAAGCAAACGCTCTTGACAGCAATATCTACTATGACTTCACAGAAGTCACAGCAGCTCTTAATGCTGTAGTATCAGGTCTCAATGAAACACATCAGGATGAAGTTGACGCTATGACAGCTTCCATCAACGAAGCTATCGGCAACCTTAAGACTATTGTTTCCCTGATGACAGTCAACAGAGCAACAGTTAAACAGTCTGATGACACCATCACGATCATGATCAACGAAGGCGCTGCAAATGCTGCACTTTCGACAACGCTCAAAAACAGCGATACGATCACTATAACAGATCCTGTAAATCTCACTGTTTCCAAGGACGGCAGATATGTTGCCAAATCAAACGCAACTGCTACTATGACTTTGAAAGACGGAAGAGTTTACAACCTTGTATTCAGGACATTTGCTCTTGAATTTACAGCGGCTGATCTGAAGACAATGATGGTAGACACAGAAACGATAGTTGTTGATCACGATGCAAGAACTATTTCGATGGTATCGCTTGATAACAGACCTTATGTTGTAATTTACAACACTCTTGGCGGAATCAAGAACGGAACACCGGTTTCAATCGAAAACGCTGAGCTTTACACAACATACAGATGGAAGATCACAAAACCTGCTTCACAGATATTTGAATCAACCATTACGATCAAAGACATCGAATACAAGCTTACAGTTGTATTTGCTCCGTTCTTTGAAGCAGAAGCTTCCGGCTTGAAGACAATGTTTGTCAAGACTGATACGATTCAGATCGACAACGATGCAAGAACGATTTCGATGCACTCGAACAACAACGCCACATACGCGGTAATTTACAATTACTACGGCGATTCGCCTAAGTCAGGCAAGGCTCTTACTATTGATGATGCTGAGCTTTACACAACATATAGATGGAAGATGGTTAAACCTGAAGGCGGTGTCTATGAGTCAACGCTCTATATCGACGGTATCCCGTATGCTTTGACGATCATCTTCGACGAAGCGATCACAAAGGACGATATAACCTACGAAATCGTAGACTCCAGCATAATTATCAGAAGCGTATCTGCCGAGAAGTCTGAAGTCCGTATTCCTGCAACAATGATAATCGGCGGACAGACATACAATGTTATCGTCGGCAAAGTTGTTCTTGAAAAGGCAGCGGACGGCTACATGGATCCCGTAAGCGGTGTCTTCTACAACAACAAGACGATCACGAAGGTAATCTTCGAAGACGGTGTAACAATAGAAGACGGAGACGCGCAGTATATGTTCGCCGGCTCCACAGTTCAGGAGGTTTACAATATTCCTGACGGCACAACAGATATGTACGCCTGCTTCTATAATTGTACTTCATTGACAACAGTTGATGAGATCCCCGAATCTGTTACAAGCCTCGGCTACGCATTCAACAAGTGCCGCGCTCTTACAGGCGAGCTTGTGATCAATGCAGCAGAAGTAACTGATATCACAAGGAATACCTTCAGGTACGCAGGTCAGTACAACGGACTTACGATCTACGCAACCGGTAAGACCTATAAAGACATCGCCGCTAACGGTTCTCTTGGCGCAAATGTTAGTCTTGTTGAGTTTTGATGCTGCAATTTAAAAAACAATCTAAATTGATTTTCCGGCGGATTTATTCCGCCGGTTTTTTTCATTGGCTCTTTGTCAATAGTTGGGGCAGAGGATCCTGCAAAAGAATCTAATCTGTGTTCAGGTACATCGCTTTTCCTTCATGTTTGACAAAATAGTCTTGCAATGTTATACTTTTTTAAGAAATATTTACGGCAGGGATACACATGAAATCGGATGAAAACAAACAGGAAATAATCAATAAATTGATTTCAAAAGCCGATTCGCTCGGCAGACTTCCGAAAAAGTCTGATTTTGACAAAGATGAGGTTGTAAAAATCAAGCAGTTTTTCGGACCTTGGCCTCATGCTTTGGAACAGGCAGGGCTTATAGCTGAAAAATCAGTCAGGAAGTCTTTGAAAAAGAAAGACAGCAAAAATGAATAGATCTGAATTTTATTTTTTTCATCCGCTGACGCTTTTTTTGTATTTTGTATGTGTGCTCCTGCTTACGATGTTTACTTTCAATCCCGCCTTGATTTTTATTTCGTTCTTAGGCGCAATGTCGTTTGACTTGTTTGTCAATCGACAAAATATCAAAATTAAAAACATCCTTTTTTATATCCTTGTTTTTTTAGCGGCAACGCTGACAAATCCTTTGTTTTCACATAACGGAATGACCGTTTTGTTTTACCTTGGAGACAATGCCGTAACTTTAGAATCGTTTCTTTATGGAATGAATATCGGATTGATGATCATTGCCGTAATGCTTTGGTGTAAAAATTACTCTATTTGCGTTACGCAGGACAAGTTTCTCTATCTCTTTTCAAAACCGGCTCCAAAAGCTGCGCTGATACTTTCTTGCGCTATTCGGTTTATTCCGTTATTTCAACAAAAATTCCATCAAATATCCGACGCTCAAAAGGGAATCGGTATGTTTGAAAAGAAAAAAGGAATCGAAAGGCTCAGGTTTTATATGACTGTTTTTTCTGCACTTGTGACATGGTCGCTGGAAAAGTCGGTCGAAACAGCAGATTCCATGAAATCAAGAGGATATGAGCTAAAGGGAAAAACTTCTTTTTCTCCTTTTACCTTCAGAAAAAGAGATTTTACACTTATAGTTTTAACTGTGCTGCTGTTTTCGTTGTCGATTGCCGCAATTGCTTCAAAAGGCTTTGAATTTTCGTTTTATCCTCTTGTCACAGCCGCGCTCTTGACACCATTTTCTGCGGCAGGTCTTATTTGCTTTGCAGCGCTTTCGTTTGTCCCGTTTATTATTGAATTGAAAGAGAATTTTATATGGAAATACTTCGTGTCGAAAATTTAAGCTTCAAATACCCCAATGCCGACAAACTGTCGCTTGACAATGTTTCGCTGAATATAGATCGGGGAGAATTTGTTGTGCTTTGCGGCCATTCGGGATGCGGCAAAACTACGCTTCTTAGAATGCTTAAAAAGCAGCTTACGCCTTTCGGTGATAAGCAGGGAAAGATTATTTATATGGGCGAAGATGCCGATACTGTTGGAGACGATGTTACTGCACGGGAAATAGGCTTTGTTATGCAGGATCCCGATAGTCAGATCGTCACTGATAAGGTCTGGCACGAGCTTTCCTTCGGGCTTGAAAACATCGGCGTGCCTGCGCCGGTGATCCGCCGCAGAATAGGGGAAATATCGAGCTATTTCGGCATTGAAGAAATATTTGACAAAAATGTCAACGAGCTTTCCGGCGGACAAAAACAGATGCTTAACTTATCGTCAGTGCTTGCAATGGATCCCAAAGTGCTGATCCTCGATGAGCCGACATCGCAGCTTGATCCAATAGCCGCGGCCGATTTTATAGCAACCTTAAAAAAGATCAACCTTGAGCGTTCTCTTACCGTCATAATTGCCGAACACAGACTTGAAGATGTGATTGGCGAGGCGGATAAGCTCGTCGTGATGAAAAATTCAAAAATTATATCCTGCGGCGCTCCCGAAAAAGTTTGCCGTGAAATTGAAGATGAGTCAATCTCTGCGGGCTTTCCCGTACCCGTGAGATTATTTAAAGAGTTTCCGATAGCAGACAAATGTCCGTTAAATGTCAAAGACGGCAGAAAGCTTCTTGAAGAAAACTTTAAAAAAGATCTGTCCGTTATCACTGCGCACAAATCTGATAAAGCTAAGAAAACTGTACTTAAAGTAAAAAATCTTTCTTTCAGATATGAGAAAAACGGAAAAGATATTTTGAAGGATATCTCGTTTGATGTGCTTGAAAATGAAACGCTTTGTATCCTTGGCGGAAACGCTTCCGGGAAGACCACTCTTCTTAAAAACCTTGCCTCGATTCTGAAATCATACCGTGGAGGCGTTAAAACTGTTGACGATAAGTTTAACAAAAAATCAAAAAAAGCTGCTTCCTGCCGTAAAATAGCCTATCTGGCGCAAAACCCCGGCGACCTTTTCGTAAAAGAAAGTGTTTTGGAAGATTTTGAACTCGTTTGCGAAAAGAACGAAGAGGCTGAAATACGATCTCTTGCGCACACTTTCGGTATTGAGAATGTTTTGGAAAAACATCCTTACGATTTGAGTTACGGCGAGCTTCAACGGTGCGCCATAGTGAAAATTCTTCTCACTCAGCCTGATGTTATTCTTTTAGATGAGCCGACAAAGGGGATAGACGCCTTTTCAAAGTCCGCTGTCAAGACGGTGATCGACGACCTGAAAAGGAACGGAAAAACTGTTGTTATTGCAACTCATGATACAGAGTTTGCCGCAGAGTGTGCCGACAGATGTGCATTTATTTTTTCAGGAGAGATAGTCTCTATAGATGAAACGGAGCAATTCTTCTCGGAAAATATTTTTTATACAACTGCTTCAAGCAGACTGTCACGCGACGTTTTCAGCAGAGCAGTAACGCTTGAAAAGCTTGTTGATCTTTGCAAAAAAAACTACAGAGGAAAACATGAAAGCTAAAAAGATTCTGACAATTTTAATACTTGCTCTTTTTATTCCGGCAATCGTTATTGCGAGCATGACAGTGTTTGACAAGCAAAGATATTCATTTTTTATTTTTGCCGTTGCTGTTTTTTCGGTAATTCCTGTTTTTCTTTCGCTTGAAAAGAAAGATTCAAATGTCAAAAAACTCGTTATGATCGCTGTAATGACTTCACTGAGCGTCGTCAGCAGAATAATATTTGAATGGGTGCCGCATTTCAAGCCGGTCACGGCAATAGTGATAATTACAGGCATATGTCTCGGCAAGGAAGCAGGTTTTCTCTGCGGAGCTTTTTCGGCGCTGATATCAAATTTTGTCTTCGGTCAGGGGCCTTGGACTCCGTTTCAGATGATGACATGGGGATTGATAGGCGTTTTTTCTGCTGTATTGGGAAATTTTCTCAAGAAGAATCTTGCCCTTTGCTGCATTTTCGGAGCGCTGTCCGGCGTGTTCTATTCTTTTTTGATGGATGTTTA
>JAFSTS010000076.1 GCA_017445685.1 Clostridia bacterium
CGGCGAATTGTCTATCATTACAACAATATTTCCCTCTGAGACAGTTGCGGTCACTGTATCGGGACGCTCGGTATACCTTATTTTCGGGAAAGGGTTATACCATTGCTTTGGCAAAAGACATTCAGCAAGGCTTTGCTGACTCATTGAAAGCGTATTGACATCTATTGCTTCGATCTTTTTCAGCAACACTTGAAGCGACTTTTTATCGACTTTATCTTCAAGATAACAAACAAAAAGGTCTGTTTTTGATTTTTTTCCGGCTTTCATGTTTTTTATTATCAGATCAGTGTCTCGAAATCTTCTTCTGATAAGAGCTGCATTGACAGTCAGCGTTTCGCAAAAACCGTCATGCGAGCCTCTCAGCACTCTGTCGCTGTCAGGCTCCTCGATTGATTTTGAAGGATAGCTTCTGCAATCGATTATTATCGCTTCTTTAAAGTCGTCAATTATCATTGCAGTTGTTCCCGAAAGCACTGAAAGACAGATCATATCGACATCTTTTTCCTGACTGCACTCACCGTAGGAGACATATTTTTCGGAAAAATTTTTTGCATTCACACAAGAGTTTATCTCCCGCTTTTTCAAAACTGAAAGCCGGACAAGAAGCATTTCAAGCACTTCGTCTTTAGTAAATGAATTTACAAAATAAAGCTTGGCTTTCCTGCCGGCAATCACGGCTTCTTTTACATGTATATCAAAATTGTCGCTGACTCTTAAAGCCTTATCAAGTGTTTTAATATCCTGTTCAATTTTCCCTGACAATAATTTCATTTTAACTTTCCTTTTGTTTTATGTAAATCTTATATAATCCTCCCTCAGATCTTCCCATGTTACAGGATCAACCAATCCCGTCGGTGTCAAGCCCTTGTATCTTTGATAAGCAACGACGGCATTTTCTGTTTTAGAGCCGAACACTCCATCTACTGTGATTTTTGAAAACGCGCCTGTATTTTGTGCAACGGTGTTCAAAAACAGTTGAAGCTGTTTTACAGGATCTCCTCTTGATCCCTGAAGAAGAATATAGCCCGGATAATAAAAGTTTCTGTAAGGCTGATATTGTTCAGGCAAATTGTTTAATATACTTCCATACACATCAAGAAGCTTGTTTTTCGTGTTTCGTCCGACTATTCCATCGGGTGTAAGACCATATTTTCTCTGGAAATTTATAACAGCATTTTTCGTTGCGTTTCCGAAAATTCCGTCTACCGCAATTTGTGAGTTCTCGTTATTGATAAGGTTAATGAAATTAAGGAAATACTGAAGATATCTGACCTGATCGCCTCTCGCTCCCTGACGAAGAATAGTCGAAAGAGAATTTCTTATCTCATTTGCTGATATTCCTTCTGTTTCAAGGTCATTCAGACTTTTGACTCCGTTATAGATATTTTTGATCTTATACCATGTTGTTCTGCCGACAATTCCGTCGGGGGTAAGATTGAAAATCTCCTGAAACTTTGTGACGGCTCTTTGCGTCTGCTGTGAAAATATTCCGTCTACAGAAGCAATTTGCGGAATGGCAGGATAGTTTTTTCCTATTCTGTTTAGTTCAAGCTGAATAGTTCTGACATCTTCACCTGCGCTTCCAAGCTGTAAAAGTCTTCCGGGATAAGATTCAATATTTGACCTGACGGGCACATTTTCAACAATGCCGACATGTCCGTAATAATTTCTTAAAATCGGAGATGGAGTGTATCCCCTCTCTGCAAGAGTCACTGTTCCCCACTGAGACAAACCTCTGCAATATGTGTCCCGTCCGCTGCAATACTGTGTGTAATAAGGCTGTATCTGACCGTCTTTAACAACATAGCTGTCAAAAATCTCATCAACTATTCTTGAAATCGGCTGAAATATTTCTCTGCCGGGAACATACGCCTGATCATAAGCCGTCGAATTTGTGATGTCAAAATTATAACCCTTTGATCTATAGTATTCCGTATAAATTCTGTTTAATGCAAATGTCATTATTGCATAAATGTTTGCCCTGAGCGCTTCTTCCGGCCAAGTTGGATAAATTTCACTTGAAGCTACATTTTTTATATACGAAGCAAAATCATCCGTCACATTTATCGCATTCGAGTCCGGCGCTCCAAGATGAATCTTAACCGTTTTAGGTATATAAGGCTCTGTAATTGCCAAGTTAAATCACCCCTTAAAGATCAACCGGCTCAAGCGCGTCTACTACGATCGATGTTACATTGCTCCCCACTTGATTTGAAGGGATCATGTTTACATTCTGGTTTGACTCAACGCCGGGAAAAACAGGAAGATTTCTGTAGACCATTGTTATAAATCCATCTTTTTTAACAGTGACAAGATAATTTGCAAAAGGTATTTTATCGCTGAATTCTTCTGATATCTCTTTTAAAGGAGCATTAAGTCTGACAGGCCCGTATACGCCGCTTTCATCTGTTTTTCCCGAATAGATAAGGTAACTTGAATTTTCAAGCTCTTTTCTCACTTCTACGAGTGCGTCTGCTACCGGGTAAGCCTGATTTGCAATTGACGCCTGTATCCTTAGCGTTCCAAACGAAGGATTGTCTCTTAAAAATTCGTCGTATGTTTTATACTTCTTTTCTTTTCTGCCGGAGTTGAAGCCTGATGTGTTCGTTCCCTCAAGCTGTGTTATCTCACTGTTAGGGTCTTCAGGCGTCATCATGCTCTGCGCAGGTCTGTATCCTGTGGGAACAGCTTCTTCTTCATACATTTCAACAGCTTTGTCTTTTATTGCGTTTGAAAACTCGATGAGCTCTCTTTTATATTTTTCTATCATTTCTTTCAGTGACATATCATCCATACAATGACCTCCTTAAAAATTCTACTATTATCATATTTTGAGGTTAATTTTTTGATACAATATTTGACATAAAAGAAGTAATATAGTAAAATAATGAATTGAGGTGCAATATGGCTTTTGATATGGAAAAATTCAATCTGCTTATCAGTAAAAGTGAGTTTGATTTTAAATTTTTATATTTTGACAGTATCGGCTCAACAAACGAC
>JAFSTS010000077.1 GCA_017445685.1 Clostridia bacterium
AGTTGATAGCTTTAAACCGTCTATCTACAGGATTCTGCCGCTGTTTAACAGCTTTATGCAGGTGATAAGGACATTTGAAAAAAGAAACAATGCACTTAATGTGACCGTTCTTGACAGTGCAGGAATACTCAGCGGCAAAATTGATTCCCTTCTTGATTTTGCTCGTCATATCACTGTTTTGACTGATAATATTCATGACTACAAAACTGCTTCTCAGCGCGTGATGGATAGCTGCGGCGCGGCAATAGTTATAAATGATTATGACTACCCCGAAGTCAGTGACAGTGTTGTTTTTTGCGACGAATACGATGATAGACTGAAAAATTGCCCGGTCGTTTTCTGCGCAGATGAAAACGCTGCAAGTGAAAAAATAATCAACGGCTACGAGCTTGAAGCTGAAGATTTCGTGTTGGAAAAGAAGCCTGAAAGCATAGATTTGTTTGATTTTGCTGCAGCTTTGTATGAATTGAACGATCTCAAACGGGCAGGGGAATTTGCCTTTTCAAAACTGAAAATTGCAGACAAAGAAGTATCAATTGAGGAAATGAAAAAAATGATCAAAAATGCAATTGACTTTAAGTAGAACAGGTTGTACAATATTACAGGACTTAGAGAGGTTTGAAAATTCGTTTAAAAAGGTGGAACTGTAATGCAGTGGTTTAGACTTTTCGTAATTGGTATGATTATTCTTACACATATTTCTGCCGCATATAAGGGTGAAACTCCCGGGAATGTGTACAAAAAAGGCAGCTTTCCGATAATAGATGTTGAGAAAAAACCTGCCAATTCGCTTCGAATTGCGTCGTTTAACATCCGCTGTGCAGATGTTAACGGCGCCACCGTTCAGGATAGAAAATATATCGTGATGGACGAAATATATAAAATTGATGCCGACTCTATGGGACTTCAGGAAGTGACGGAAGAATGGGCGCAGATCCTCAATAAAATGCCTGACTACACTCTTGCGGGCGAAGGCCGTGACGGCGCAGGAAGAGGCGAAGGATCGCAGATCATTTATAATAATAAAAAGTATAAGTGTCTTGATTCGGGTACCTTCTGGCTTTCGGAGACGCCGGATAAGCCTTCGATGGGATGGGACGCTGCGTGTCCGAGGATATGCACCTTCGTAAAGCTTGAAAACAGAAAAACAGGGGAGATCTACGCTCATGTCAATTCGCATTTTGACCATGTCGGACAGGTTGCCGTAGCTAATGAAGCGAAGATGATCGATTCTTTTATTAAAGAAAAATTTTCAGGTATTCCCGTTGTTTTCACGGCGGATATGAACTCAACAACAGATTCGGTCGCTTATGGCACTATGACGGAAAATCTTGTCGACACAAGACTTGCGGCAGACGATGTAAAATCCTACGATACTTTCCATGATGAACACATCAGCATTGAGGGTTTTTCGATGACGATAGATTATATCCTCTGTGCGCCTGAAACACAGGTGCTGACCTATCGCACCGTAACGGCAGGTATTGATGGACTTTTTGTGTCCGACCATTTTCCGATTTACTCAGACTTGAGATTTAAAAAATAATAATTTTAGCACAAAGCGTAGATTTTATTAAAAAGCGTCAATTCCCAAAGTAAATTCCACAGTAGGACGAGGGGCGGAAAACAGTGTGGGAAAAGCGGAAATTAGACCGGGAAACGGGTGAAAAGGCAAAT
>JAFSTS010000078.1 GCA_017445685.1 Clostridia bacterium
AGGTCGATGAGAGGACCGCCGCCGGAAAGCTCTTTGGTAGTAAACCAGCCGCCTTTTCCGGGAATGCCTCTTCTTCTCTGCCAGCCGCATCTGCCGCAGTATATATCGCCCATTTTACCTTCTTCGATATATTTCTTGGCATAAACGGAAGCAGGCGCATATCTGTTGTTTCTCATGACCATGAGAACTTTTCCTGCTTTTTTAGCCGCTTCGTCCATCTTGATAGCTTCTTCAGGGCTTACTGCGTCAGGCTTTTCACAGAAAACATGTTTACCCGCTTCAAAAGCGTCCACAGCAATTACCGAGTGAAGATAGTTCGGCGTGCAAATATCAACTGCGTCAACATCAGCGTCTTTAAGAAGCTCTTTATAGTCAGTGTAAACTTTAGCATTGGGATAATATTTTTTAAAGCCTTCCGCTCTTTCTTCAATAATATCGCAAAAAGCAGTTATCTCAACTCTTTTGTCCTGCAAATATGCCGGAATATGAGCTACTCTGCATATACCGCCGTTTCCGATGATACCGATTTTGATGGTTTCCATGTTAAGTTTCCTCCGTGAATACTGTAATTTTTATTTATTATTTTCAGCCCACTCTTGTTCCGGGGTTACCGGTACATGCGGACATTCAATCTTTTCAACAATTTTTTCGTTATACGCCCATCTGACAGCATTGATGATTATCTGCTGAATTTCAGGGATATAGTAAGTCGGATTCGTCTCATGACCCGGCTGGAAATAAAATACCTTTCCCAAGCCTCTGTTCCATGTGCATCCCGAACGGAAAACTTCTCCGCCTGCAAACCAGCCGATAAAGACAACTTCATCGGGTGTGGGGATATCGAATCTTTCCGAATACATCTCCTCGACCGGAATCTCGATTTTTTCGGGAATACCCTTTGCTATCGGGTGAGACGGCGCAACAGTCCAAAGTCTTTCACGATCCCCTTCGCGCCATTTGAGTGAACAGGTCGTTCCCATAAGAGAAATAAACGGTTTTGAAAAATGAGCAGAGTGAAGAAAAATAATTCCCATACCTCTTAAAACCCTGTTATGTATTTTTTTGACAAGCTCATCGGGAATAAGGTCATGAATAGCGTGCGCCCACCAAATAAGAACATCCGTGCTTTCGAGCACTTCGTCGGGAAGACCGCACTCGTCCATATCCTGAGTTGCGACCCTGACTTCCATATCGTCATTTTTCTCAAGGAAAGACGCGATCTGACCGTAAATTCCATTTGGGTAAACCTTCTTTACCCTCTCATCAAATCTTTCCTGATTATTTTCCGTCCAGACGGTTACTTTGATCATCTTTTGCCTCCTACTTATTTTTCAAGAGCTCCGATACTCTCAAGTTTTGAAACTATTTTTTCGACATCTTTTTCTATGACATCTTCAGGCGCATCGTAAACCTCAGCCATTTTTTCGACGATTTCCCTTTTGGTCACATCTTCTTTAAGGCAGTCGACTATAAAAGCGGCTGTTTCATTGCTCGTGACAATGCCGTGAAATATGCCCTTGACATCGATCATTATCTGTTCGTTTTCAACATAATGCGTCAAAAAGTTTTCTTTAAGCTTCATTTTTCAGCCCTTCATCGTCTCATACGCCATCCTTGCAGAATCAAGATCAGGCTTGCATTTCATCTCATAAAACGACACCTGTTTCATTTTATCAAAAAGCGAAAACAATGTCAACAAATATGCTTTATCATCTTTGTAATAAGAATGCTTGCAAAGCTTTGGATACGCGGCGGAAAAAGAAACGGGGAAAATTTCGTTTGTGCCGCCCCTTTCCAAAAAGCATACGGCTTTCAGGGGAAAAGAAACATTATTTCCTTTGTCATGCTTTCCCTGCCATGGTGAGCCGTAAACGAAAGCTTTGTCATCCTTGATCCTGATCAGCGGTTTGTCATCGTTTATCACAACCGCTCTGTCTCCCAAAAGCTCCTGCCAGAAGGAAACATGGGTCGATTTGCCTGTTCCGCTTTTTGCAGCAAAAACATAGGCCTCATTATCAACTGCAACAGCAGAGCCGTGAAAGAGCAGAACATTTTGCTCTATTGCCTTTTCGCAAAAAGCTCTGTAGACTGCAAGCGTTTCAAGGTAGGCGTCGTCATAGTCGCTGTCTCCCCTCTCAAAATCGATCATTTGAGAAGTTACAGTTATCTTCATCTGAGCCTCTTCGTCGCTAATATAGTCACGGCACATCTTTTGCACTTGATCATATATCGAGCAGATTTCAACGACGATTTCGGCAAACTTATATTTTCCGCAAAACATCAGGCAAAAATTTCGTCAAGCCATTCTGCGCAAAGCTCAAGCCACTTTTCAACATGCTTATTATTTACGCCTACTTCTTTACGGCATATCGAAAGACCGTGGACGCCGTCATGGAACAAATGAAGTTCACATCTGTTCTTAGACTTTTTACGCATTTGTTCACAATA
>JAFSTS010000079.1 GCA_017445685.1 Clostridia bacterium
AGCTTGTTCATGATGTTTGGCGAGGGAGCTTTCATGATCATATCTTCAACAAAATCCTCGGGAAGCTCTCTTGCGTTTCTGATGGAAGAAGAAAACATATCAAGCTGCTGCCTCGTCGGAAGCGAGCCGAAAAGCAAAAGCCAGCAGACTTCTTCGTAGCCGAATCTGTTTTCTTTTTCACAGTTTTCGATTATATCCTTGATGTCATATCCTCTGTACGAGAGCTTGCCGGGCTTCGGGATACGCTCGCCGTCGCTGATATAATATCCCTCGACGCTGCATATCTTCGTAATGCCTGCCATAACTCCTGTTCCGTCGGCGTTTCTCAAGCCTCTCTTTACATTGAATCTGTCATAATCTTCAAAATCAATGCGGTAATTTTTTTCAATTTCACTGCATAGTGTTAAAAGAGTATCGTTGTTGATATTGTCAATGCCGGACGACACACTTAACCACCTCTTTCAAAAGCCAATAATACATTTATCAAATTTATATTATATAATATAATCCCCGAAAAAGTCAAGCAAAGGACGGTAGATAATATGAAGTTTATGGGTGTTTTATGCGTTTTTCTCGCTTTGACAATGGTTTTTACACCTCTGCTTTCGCTCAACGGCGAAAAAATATTCTCACAAAGCAACGAAAGCCAAAGCGTGCTTTCATCAAAAACAGCCAAAGCTTCACAGAGCATCAGCGTCTACCATTTGAAAACAGGCAAAGTGGAAAAGATGAGTCTTTACGACTACACCGTTCTGAGCGTCTGCGCCGAAATTCCGCCAAGCTTCGAAGAGCAGGCGATCATGGCGCAGGCAGTCGCTTGCAGAAGCTATGCCTTATACATGATTGAAAAAGGATCGTTTGACAAGGCGGATATTTCCGATGACTACACTATACACCAGGGGTACATTTCAAAAGACGAGCTGAAAAAAAGATGGGGAGATAAATTTGACACTTATTACAAAAGGATCTCCTCATCAGTCAATAAAGTCGAAAACAAGGCAATCTTTTGCGACGGAGAAATTATTCAGCCTGCTTTTTTTGCGCTGTGCGGCGGTAAAACAGAAAACGCCTCCGATATCTTCGGCGGCGACGCAAAATACCTGAAAAGCGTTGTCAGCTCCGGCGACGAGCTTGCCGAAGATCTGACGAGCGTTGTAAATTTCAGCAAAGATGAATTTAAAAGCTGCTGTGAAAATCTAAAGGACTGTTCTCTTTCGGACGACGATTCACAATGGATCGGCGAAACGAAAAGAACACAAGCCGGCGCCGTCAAAGAGATCGTAATCGGCGACAGGACATATTCCGGCTCTCAGGCGCAGAAGGCTTTCGGTCTGAAGTCGAACAATTTTACAGCCGAAAGCAGGGACGGCAGCTTTGTTTTTACAGTTATCGGGAACGGTCACGGAGTCGGAATGAGCCAGTATGGAGCCGACTACATGGCGCGGCAGGGCAGCAGCTATGAGGAAATTCTCAAGCACTACTACACAGGCGTTGAGATCGTTGACTACTGACTATTTCAAATCGCGTAAATTGAGATGAACACAGTTTACTGCATTACCGACAATGTCGATATATCCGAAGCTTCCGTCAAGAAGGCTTCCGGGATTGAAAAAATATCTGCCGTTTTCACATTTTGTCACGGGGACATGGGTGTGACCGTATAATGTAATGTCGGCTTCGTACTTTTCTGCAGTCTCTTTGAGCATTTCATCGCCGTATTTGACATGATATAGATGCCCGTGAGTGCAGAATATTCTTTTTCCGCGTACCTCAAAAAGCCTTTCACCCGGAAGCTCCGAACCGAAGTCGCAGTTTCCTCTGACCTGGATCAGTTCAACGCTTTCGGGCAGATCGCGCAGACAATAAGTGTCGCGTTCCCCGTCGCCGAGGTGAATTATCATCGAAACGCCGTCTATTGTTTCAACGGCTTTTTTGACTCCGCTTGCATACTGGTGCGAATCAGACAAAACAAGTATTCTCATTTTTAATACCCCCGGGAGTGATTTTTATGGATCAAGAGCATATAAACGAACTTTTAAAAAGCAAAAACGACCAACAAAAAGTCAACGAATTTATCGACAGTAATTTGTCCTCAGATCAGAAAAACAAGCTTCATGAAATTCTTTCTGACAAAGAGAGACTCAAAAGCCTTTTAAACTCCGACAGAGCAAA
>JAFSTS010000080.1 GCA_017445685.1 Clostridia bacterium
GCGAATCGGCTGTTGACATTGTAGAAGCAAGAATACCTGCAAGAATTATGCCGCCGGTCAAAGCAGGAACATAACCAAATTTGCCAAGATATTTTGCTATATCAACGATGATCGTTTCCGCTGCAGATGCGTCAGTGTACGCAGGAACAATGCCGTTTTTCATAAGAGAATAGCCTACCACGCCAATAACAACAGCAACCGCCATGGATATAACGACCCATGAGCTTGCTACTCTGCGGGAAAGTTTAAGTTTGTTTTTGTCTTCGATCGCCATGAATCTAAGAAGTATGTGGGGCATTCCAAAATATCCGAGCCCCCATGCAAGCGTAGACGCCACAGGCAGCGCGCCGTAACTTCCTGTGCTTCCCGATGCAACATCAAATCCCTTGAATACATTAAGATACCCCGGAAGGGAAGAAACATTTGCAAAAACATTTTCAAATCCGTTGATGAGACCTTCGCCGAAGCCGACAACTACGAACAAAGCTATAGTCATAACAATACTCTGGATAAAGTCGGTTGTGGATGCCGCAAGGAAACCGCCGAGAGTGCAATAAATAATTATGACGAGAGCACTGAGAATCATTGCGGTCATGTAATCCATGCCAAACAGAGTTGAGAAAAGCTTTCCGCAAGCTGCAAAGCCCGAAGCAGTGTATGGGATAAAGAAAATTACGATAATAATAGCTGATATTGTAGTGAGAACTTTTTTGTCATCGCCGAATCTTTTGGAGAAGAAATCAGGGATCGTAAAAGCGTCTATTTTAAAGCTGTAAACACGAAGCCTTTTTGCAACAAAAAGCCAGTTTAGATATGTACCGACTGCAAGACCTATAGCTGTCCATGACGCCTCTGCAAGTCCTGTCATCAACGCAACGGCAGGAAGTCCCATAAGAAGCCAGCCGCTCATGTCGGAAGCCTCTGCGCTCATTGCCGTAACAAGCGGTCCGAGCTTTCTGCCGCCGAGGTAAAAGTCGCTTGATGTCTTTGTTTTTTTGGATACAACGAAACCGATTGCGATCATCATAGCCATGTACAAGACTATAGCTATGATTATCATTATGCTGTGGTTGTCCATAAAATCTTCCTTTCAAAATAAAATACTTGCATATTATATCACAAATATAATTAGACTGAAATACAGAATACAGTATAGACAAAAAATTACAAAAAAATATCAGACATCTGATAAAATGCCTGATAATAGTGAAAAAATATATAGACTAAAGTATAGACTAAAAAAATAATATATTTTAAACTAAAAATTTTTATAACCGTTAAGAAACATCGGAAGCATTTGGGCGCTGTAATTGCAAAGCGAATATTCTCCGTTGCAAAGACACCAGTCGTACATCAGCGCCCTCTCATAAAGAGCGTAGGCTTTAACGATGTCGTTGACGGAAAAATCACTTTTCATTTCACCTTTTTGCTGTCCCTGCAGGATAATAGACCGAAGAAGCTTGTAGTATGTTCTGTTGTGATCGAGCAGATGTATTTCGCTTTTTGTAGTAAGCTGTGAGGATAGAAGCTGTGCAAGCAGGTCGATGGAAACGCTGTTTTCAATCATCTTGAAAACTTCACGGGTGAGATAAAGCAGCTTCTCAATACAGTTCATTTCGTCAGTAAGATCATCGGACAGCTCCTCATATTTTTCGTCAAAAAGATATGACAGCGAGGACAAAAGAGCGTCCTTGGAGCTGAAATAATGATAAAAAGAGCCCTTGGAGGTTTCAGATTCAAAAACGATGTCGTCTACAGTTGTGTTGTCGTAACCCTGCTCGTAAAAAAGCTTCCAGGCGGCAGAGACGATCCGACCCTTTGTGTTTCTCTTGTTTTTTTTCTTCAATTTTTTTCAGCCTCCCTGTCGATCTACAGATTATTATAGTTTAAAAACAAAATTTCGTCAACTTTTTTAAAATGAAAAATTAACTGAATGTTAATAAAAACAAGTTGTAAACTTTTTCAAAATAATGTATAATCAAGTAATGAAAATTATTATATGACGGAGATATTTTAAAATGGATACAACTAAATCTAAAAAGAAGCTTGTTTTTTTAATTATCACTGCAGCAGTAATTCTCTCAATGCTGGGTGGAGTATTGTATTATATTTTTAAACCCGATCCTCCGATTGATGTTACTGTTATAAATCCCGAAATAAAGGATGTTGTGGAATCTTTTGAAACATCTGCGGCTGTAGAATCCGAAAGTCAGGGTAAATTCAATCTGATCGAAGGAGTGACCGTTACGAATGTTTCTGTTAAAGTCGGCGATGTGGTAAAAAAAGGCGATCTTCTTGCAGAGTTTGATTCATCAACGCTATCAAATGCTCTTTCTCAGAAGAAGGCGGCTCTTGACAAAGCTAATAAAGCCTATAACGACTATCTTTCCGGAGTCAGCAAGGCAAAGGGAGATATCTCTTCTTACGACATAAAAATAGCTCAGGCGCAGAAAACCGTTGACGAACTTGAAAAAGAAGTCAAGACGCAGCAAAACGAAGCTGCTTCTTCTTCACAAAGCGCCGAAGCCGAAAAGCAGCTTGGCGAGCTTACCGAGGATAAAACCCTTGCTCAAAAAATCGTATCATTTTTTAAAGGCGACGACAGCGCCCTGACAAGACTTATAAATATTCTGGATAAGCTTGACTCATCTTCAAGCGTAGATTTGTCTTCAATGATGTCGTTTAATATGGCTGATTCAGCTCAGGCAAAGCTCATTCAGGCGCAGCTTGATCTGGCAAGTCTGAAAATCACGAAAACAATGCTTGAAAGTCAGGCTCAGGGGTCACTTTCGTCAGTGTATAAGGCAATAGCGGACTACGCTGCAAAATCTTATAATTCAGCAAAGCAGCAGATAGATTCTCTCAAGAGCGGCTGGAAAGCCGAACAGGACGGAATAGTCAGCGAAGTCAATATCAAACCCGGCGAAAGCGTCAGCTCCGAAAGCTCAACAGGGTTTGATATCTCAATGCTTATTGATTCGGTCGCTTCGGGTACGGCTGATGTTTCGTCTATTCTTTCGTCGTTCACATCTCAGTCTAAGAATGCGATCACAGTTGAATATTATCCTCTGGAAGCGTCGTTTGTTATCGGACAGTCTGATCTTGCGAATATATCCGTAGGGCAGGAGGCTGTTGTCACCAGCTTGTCCGGCAATCAGCTCAAGGGAAAGGTTTCGTACATAAGCGCTGTGGCAAATAAAACATCAGGATTTGATTTGAGCTCTCTTCTTGACAGCAGCGCATCGTCTTCTGTCAGTGGAGTAAATGCAAAAGTTCAGATCGAAAAACCGACAAAAGATGTTATTATCGGACTTGATGTCAATATCTCCATTGAAGTCAACCGTTCGAAGAATGCAGTTGCGCTCCCGGTTGAGTCGATCCAGTATGACGGCGATCAACCTTATGTTTTCATTGTAAAAAAAGAAAAGAAAAAGTTTTTTATCTATAAACAGAATGTTGAAGTCGGCTTGTTTGACGGATCGTTTTATGAAGTTGTCAACGGCATTACTGCTGACGATGAGATAGTAAAATCACCGACTTCCACCATGCAGGATGGTGTGAGGATCAGTCCAGCTATTTCATGAAAACTTAGATACATCGCGGAGGAAAAGTCGTGAGTATTATAGAAAACATACGAATTGCTGTCTTCAGCATTAAAACAAATCTGATGCGTTCC
>JAFSTS010000081.1 GCA_017445685.1 Clostridia bacterium
CACCTTTGCAGGAAGCTGCTATTTCGCTGAGCAGTATTTTTTCCATTCCGATACCTCATTTATTTTCTAAAATATCTTTTACGATCTCTCTTTCGTCGTAATGAATTTTTCCGTCCTTGAGCACTTGATAAGTTTCATGTCCCTTGCCTGCAAGCACGACAACATCGCCTGCCTTTGCAATTGAAAGAGCTTTTTTTATCGCCTGAGTTCTGTCGCATATCGTATAAACTTTCGATTTTGAATTTGCAAGACCTGCAAGAATATCTTCTATTATCTTTTCAGGGTCTTCGCTTCTCGGATTGTCGGAGGTTACAACGGCAATATCCGAAAGTCTTCCGACAATTTCTCCCATAATTGAGCGCTTTGCCTTGTCTCTGTCGCCTCCGCAGCCGAAAACGGTTATAACTCTTGATTTGTAGACATCCTTCACTGAGGCGAGCAGGTTTTCTAGTCCGTCGGGAGTATGGGCATAGTCGATTATGACAGTAAAATCTTTTCCTGTTTCAAGAGTTTCCATCCTGCCTTTTACGCCTTTGGAACGGGATAACGCGTCTGTTATACTGAAAATATCAACTCCGAGTTCAAGCGCAGCCGCAGCGGCAGCCATGGAATTGTAGACCGAGAATCTTCCCGGTATTGAAAGCTTTACACGGCCTATTACACCCATGCCGACAAATTCATATTTTACCGAATCCTCGAAAAGCTCCACATTTTTTGCCGTATAATCCGCCATATCGTTTTTGATGGAATAAGTCACTGTTTTGATATCTATTCCATCAATCATGGAAAAACCGTTTTCGTCGTCAATGTTTACGACGGCGGTTTTGGAATTTTCGAAGAGAATTTTTTTGGCATTTTTGTATTCCTGCATCGTTTTGTGATAGTCAAGGTGATCTTCCGTCAGATTTGTGAACACCGCAACATCAAAAACAATCCCAGCAAGTCTCTGCTGATATAATCCCTGTGATGACGCTTCCGTCACGCAGTATTCACATCCGCTGTCTGTCATCTCCCTGAGAAGTCTGAACATCTCGGGAGGCTCCGGCGTAGTCATTTCGGGTGAATACTCGTTATCACCGGCTATGAGACTGACTGTTCCGATCAAACCTGTTTTTTTGCCTGATCTTTCAAGAATTTCCCTTAACAAAAATGCAGTAGACGTTTTGCCGTTTGTGCCGGTAATTCCTATCATTTTCAGCTTGTCGGCAGGATCGCCGTAAAACGCGGAACACATCAGTGTGTACGCCTGCCTTGAATTTTCAACGATGATCTGTTCCTTCAGACCGGTATCTTTTTGAGTTATAACGCATGAAGCGCCTTTTTCAACAGCTTCTTTTGCATATATATTTCCGTCATATTTATTGCCCTCGATGCATACAAAAGCGCAGTTTTTCTCAACACTGTCGATTTTGTCGGTCACAAAGGATATTTCCCTGTCTTTCTCTTTCGGGATCTGAGTTACCCTTCTCATCAATTCGGAAAGTTGCATTGTAAACACCAGCCTTGTA
>JAFSTS010000082.1 GCA_017445685.1 Clostridia bacterium
CAAAACGCTTCATACCGCCTCGCACCAAAACGGCGGCTCTCTGAAAAGAAGATGTAGCGAGCTTAATTTCTTCACTGCATTTGAAATATTGAAAAAATAATATCACGAAAAATTTATTTTGTCAACAGTTTTTTAAAAGTTTTTTCAAAGTCCGTATTTTTCTCTAAGCTGATCAGGTATTTTTCTGTCCTTAAAATAACACTCACGGTCATGCTCGTTTATTTCGCGGTGTATTCTGCACGGATTTCCAAACGCCAGAACACCGGACTCGATATCCTTTGTCACAACGCTGCCTGCTCCGACGACGACATTGTCGCCTATCGTGACTCCGGGAACTATTACGACGCCTGCGCCTATCCAGCAGTTTTTTCCTATTTTCACGGGCATATTGTACTGAAGACCGTCTGCCCTGAGGCTCGGCGCAAGAGGATGACCTGCCGTAGCGACAACAACATTGGGTCCGAACATAGTGTTGTCGCCAACGAAAATATGTGTGTCATCTACGAGAGTCAGATTGAAGTTTGCATAAACATTGTTTCCAAAGTGGCAGTGCGCTCCGCCAAAGTTTGAGTGAAACGGCGGCTCGATATAGCAGTTTTCTCCGATTTCGGCAAACATCTCTTTAAGCATTTTTTCGCGCTTTTCAAGCTCTGACGGACGTGTCGAATTAAACTCGTAAAGCTTTTCAAGGCACTGTATCTGCTGTTTGAAAATTTCTTCATCTCCGGGGTAGTATAATTCCCCGGTGTGCAGTTTGTCTCTTTCAGCCATAACTATTCTCCCATGATTTTTTTGGTTACAAATTTTGTAAACTTCTTGTATCCCGTGAAGGTTTCAAGCAGATCAATGACAATTGCAAAGCCAAGCGAAAGAAGTATCAAAATCAGGAATATAACGAGGAAATTTCCCTTTGAGTAGATAAATCCTTTCAGCAGATATCCGCGAAGCAGGGTGTGCGAGAGGAAAATATTCATCGAATGATATCCGAGATACTTGAGTACAACATAAATCGGCTTTATTTCGAACAAAACGGTGTACAGCCACATAACAACGACAACGGGTATTATGCCGTCTCGAAGGTAACTTACAGTCCAGTCGGCATAGTTTCTTGCATAGAAGCACGCAACAAGCGCTGCCGTATACAAAACAAGTTTTATGACATAATCAAGAACTTTGAATTTGACAAACTTAAAAGACTTGAACTTTGCAAGCAAATCTTTTTCGGCGAAAATCATTCCGAGCGCAAGCGTGAAGAACCACCTGACCATGTCGTAGTTTTTCTGTTCGAATATGCCGCAAAGGCACATTGTCACGACAAGAAGCGCAACTGTTCCGAATCTTTCGTAGAGTTTATAAAGGATCGGAACTGCGACAACGATAATTACCGCAAGGCTCATATACCACCATGTGCCAATCATGGTCGGCGTGCCGAACAGGTTTGCAAGCCCCATAAAATCGACAAAGGCAAAATATATGCTGTTAAACAAATTGTTTGCGCTGTAGCACGAAAGAATGGATCTGTCAAAGACCAGAACTGTCACGAGACAGACGATGTAAACAAACCAGAAACCTGACATAAGAGAAAAATATCTCTTGGCAACCTGACGCCTTGACGCAAGCTTGTCCCCGTCTTTAAGTTTTTTCATGCTGATGGTGATTCCGTATCCCGAAAGGAACACGAAAACCGCAACGCAGATCTTGCAAAACTGAGCTATCAGCACCGTCCTCGTCTCACCCAAAGGTGAGAAACTTACATCGTATCCTGCATATCTCTCCGGCGCAAGAAAAAGATGATGGAAAAGCATCATCAAAATTGCAAATCCTTTTACGGCGGAGGTATCGTCTTTTGTAAACTTCATATTTTTGCCTCCCTGTTAATATTTGTTATATTTTAATTATAAAATACATCTCAAAAAAAAGCAACAAAAAAATCTGCCCGTGCAGAGCAGATTTTTTTTAAAAGAAGGTTGCAACTCTATCTTTAGGCTCCGAGGTTTTTGCAATTTCAGTAACCTCAATAACAGGGCCCCGTCTTGCGTAAAGACGGTTGAATTTTACGGAAATTTTTCCCGTAACATTGAGCCACTCGCCTGTCGTGATAATAGAAGCGTTTTTATAATTGCAGACGATCGCGCAATAGGATATATCCTCCACGCAGCAGGTCATCACATGTCTTCCGGCAGCAAAAGTATCCTTGCCCATTCTATTGTCTCTTGCAACGACTGCCTTGAATTTTACCGTTTTGCCGTCGTACTTTTTCATATCTTCCATTAAGTCACGGTAAAACAGCGCGTAGTCTTCGTCTTCAATTGTAACAACATCGGCTTCAAGATCAAACGGCAGCGGATCCTCTATCTCGTCAAAATCTATAGTGCCGTCAGTGTATTCGTAAATAATATCAGCCCTTCTTGACGAGCCTCTGACGATCTTGTGAAATTCGTTGATGTCGTCAACACCTTTTTTGACTCTGTTGAAAGCAACCATTTCGCAATTGGAAAGCTTATCGACAACAAGTGAGCGCATATTGGCATTGTAGTTTAAAAAAGTCGTTGCGTCCGCGCTCATCATGCACTGATAAACCGCCCAGTTTTCAGGAAGCTTTTTTTGAAGCTCGCTTATCATGAGCATACCGTTGTATTCGACAACTACTCTTTCTGCATTGGACTTCTTCTGCATAACAAGCAGATCGTCGCGGGTAAGACTTTCAAAATCGTCGATGTATTCGATCGTAACATTTTTGCCGCTGAAAGCAGAAGGATCGTACTCTTCTATTCCCTCTTCAAAAACAAGCA
The DNA here is from genome assembly GCA_017445685.1 of Clostridia bacterium. Next base: position 2,793 of record JAFSTS010000082.1, read on the forward strand.
GCAGCGTTTTTTCGCCGGCATTGAAGCGCGGATCGCACAAAGTCTGCTGAACAAACTGAGTCTTTCCGCTTTCAAGAAATCCGACAAAAAGGTATACGGGTATAGTCTGCATTTTCCAACCTCTTTTCATCAAATGCCGAACAGCTCCGAAAGAGCTTCTTCTTTGAGTTCAGAGCCGATGACGCAAATTCTTCCCGTTACATCGGCTTCGCCTGAACGGACATCGTTTTCTTCGGGAACATGGTCGAAATATATCCAGCCGTCCTCGCCTTCAACTACGCCCTTCGCTCTGAGAACGACGCCGTATTTTTCACCGTCGTCGAGAGCTTTGAGACAGTTTTCAATAAAATCTCTGCTGAACTTTTTCGCAGTCTCTCTGCCCCAACTGATAAACACATCGTCAGCATGGTGATGATGATGGTCATGATCGTGATCGTGGTGATGATGGTCATGATCATGTTCATGGTGGTCATGCTCATGGTCATGGTGGTGATGGTCGTGGTCGTGTTCATGGTGGTCATGCTCATGGTCATGGTGATGATGGTCATGCTCATGGTCATGGTGGTGATGGTCGTGATCATGCTCATGATGATGGTGGTGTTCATCGTCATCATGATGATGGTGGCAAACGGGACATATTCCGTCATCCATCAAATCTTTTGCGTCAAAGCCGACTTCGATCGCTTCGAGAATCTTTTTGCCGTCAAGCAGCTCCCAGTCTGTCGTAACGATAACTGCGTCCTGATTGAGACTTCTGATTATCGCAACAGTATCGTTGACTTTTTCGTTTGTCATCTTGCCGGTTCTGCTGAGCACGACTGTTTTTGCGGCTTTGATCTGATCGTTGAAAAATTCGCCGAAATTTTTTGAGTACATTTTGCATTTCTGAGCGTCGACTACGGCAGTTACGCAGTTGAGCGCGATATCCTCCGCACCGACCTCAAGCACTGAACGAATAACATCACTGAGTTTTCCGACGCCGGAAGGCTCAATAATTATCCTGTCGGGAGAAAACTGAGAGATTACTTTTTTGAGAGCTTCTCTGAAATCTCCGACAAGGCTGCAGCAGATACAGCCGGAGTTCATCTCCGTTATCTCAATACCTGCGTCGCTGAGAAATTTGCCGTCGATTCCTATCTCGCCAAACTCATTTTCGATCAGGACAATTTTTTCGCCTGTATATGCTTCATTGATGAGTTTTTTGATGAGCGTTGTTTTTCCTGCTCCGAGAAACCCGGAGAAAATATCTATTTTTGTCATTTTTTACACCTCTTGTGTTACTGAAAATCTTTCGGGGGATTTGTGTCAATGCGGTAAATGCTCTGCTTTTCAATATCCATTTCGGCAATTATTATCGGAGGTATACCTGCATTGACAGAGACTGTCGACACGACGCTTCTCGCAAACGGAAACAGAGCCTTGTACGCTTCAACATGAAGCTTTTCCTTAGTGACGGACAGGTCTTCAACATCGAAATTTCCGATAATCGTCATCTCAATTGCGAAAACATCGCTCTTTTCCTTGTCGCACACCTTTACATCGAGTTGGGCAACACATTTTTTGCCGTCGGCAGTGTACCTGACATTGAAGGAATATGTTGTTGAAAGCGTAAGCCTTGTGCCGTTTTCGGCTTTGTTGACAAATTGAAGCTGCGTGAGCTTGTAGCCGTTCATTTTAAGCGCGGACATAATCTATCTCCTATTTATTTTACAAGTCTTATAACGAGCTCAACCAGGTGCCTGACCAGGTCGAACATGATTTTAAACCATGAGCCGATTTTGTAGCTCGGAGTCTGAGCGCTTTCAAGCGGAGAAATGCTTCTCGCAGGCTTGTCATACTGCAGATACTGCGGATATTTTTCGCTGTCAAAAACTGTCGGCTGCTCGTCTGAATTGAAAAGGAACGCGAAAAGATCGAGCATATCATTGCCGATGTCGCTGTGACCCATGTCTCTGACAAACCATGTGTTTTCCGGGTACCAGCAGGTTGAGGCGTCGATCACATTGTCAGGAGAAATGAAATTCTTTTCAGGGTATTTCTGCTGAACATAGTTTTCTCCGAGGCTTTCATTTATCTTCGCGCAGGTAGCGCCGTAGGAAGTATATCTTGTGTCGATAACAAGGTCGGACTGGAAGTCGCATACATCCATGATGGGAATTATCTGGAGATTATATTTGGAGATAACGGAAAGATTTCCGCCTCTTTCTTTGATGCCGTCAAGTATTTCCCTGACATTTGCCTGAATGTTGTAATGATAATCGTCGATAATTGATATAAGGTTTTTGTATTCCTCTTCTCTGCCGGCAAAAACATATTCCTTCGCATCAAGGAAGCATTCGTCCGGGCAAAGTGTCCACACGCCTGAGGAGGAAGCAAGAGACGGAACAAGAACTTCTTCGTAAATTTCCTGTTCGTATGTCATCAGGAAGCTTTCAAGCGCTTCAACAGTGTAGTAAAGAGCGTAGGATTTATCGAGGATTTTAACGAGGTCGACAACAAGATCTCTGAAATCAAATTCCGGCATGATGTTGTCAAGATACTGCGTAAGATATTCCGACCTGAGATCCACATGACCCGACATGGGAAGTCCGCAGCAGGACGCGCCAAGGCACGCTGTCGAATGGAGAACAACAGACGAAACATCATCGTAACCGTAGGTTTTAAGATATGTTGCAAACATCGGGCCACCTATGCTGAAGGCGACTACATTGACCTTTTGTGAGCCTGTAAGTTCTTTTACATTTTTGATATAGGAATTAAGCTGCTTTGCAACCTCGAACGGAGAAATACGCCAGTCAAAAGAGAAATAGTATCCCCTTACGGAAGCCTTTAAAAACGGTACCGTATTGTCGTAGTCAAGACCTGTGTTTTCTTTGACGTCTCCGTTTGTGTCGCAGCCAAAATCGGCAAATACCTCCTTGCAGCCTTCGACAAACGCTCTGCCAACAGCTTCCTTGCCCGATTTTGAAGAGGCAAAAGAAGCAAGAAGATTCTTCGGCATACCTGCAATAGCCTGAGCAATCGTTTCGGCAGACGGCGGAAAAATAGTATCCTTTGATCCGTCTTCGTTGAAACGGTAAATATCGCTTGAAGCAATACCGGCGACATAAACTATTGGATATTCTTCTCTTGCAATAACGCTGAACAGTCCGGCAGACGACATGACGCACACGACCGTCACAAGCGCCAGAACGATACTGAGTGATTTCAAAAGCCTGATTTTCATAACCTTCTCCTCCATTATGAGTATAGAATAATTATATACCAAACGAAATCTTTTTTCAATAGGAAACCTGACTAAATAATGCTGTTTTCTTTTCAACAAAGCAAAAGCGCCCAACTTGCGTTGAGCACTTCTGCCGAATTATGAAAATGAAAATGAAAAAGGTTCGGGAGGGTTTCCCCATCCCTGAAATAAATATAACTTTCCAACCTTAAAAAAAACTTAAATTAAACTTAAATTTTTAAACATTATGTTAAATAATGCTGATTTAATTTATAAAATCTCACTTTTATAGGCTGAAACAACGCTCTGACGGTCAAACTCTCTTTGCACTTTCTCTCTGCCGTAAAGTCCCATCTGCACCTTTTCTTTATAATCAAGTCTGATAAATTTTTCTACCGCTTCAGTCAGAGCTACTTGGTTTTTAACCTCAAAGACAAAGCCGCTTTTTCCGTCTTCAAAAGTCTCGCGGCAGCCGGGAATATCGCTTGCAATGACAGGCCGCGCAGATGACGCGGCTTCAAGGCAGACATTCGAAAGACCTTCATGATATGACGGCACGATGACCGCCCATGCCTTTTTATAAAGCGGACGCATATCCTCCTGAAATCCCAAAAAATCTACTGTACCGTCTTTCTGCGCTTTTTTAAAAGCTTCAATATATTTTCCGTTTTCAAATTCTCCTGCAATTTCAAACTGAGTTGAAGGATATTTTTCCTTTATTTGCTTTGCGCAGAAAAGAAGCTCGTCTATCCCCTTGTCCTTTACTATCCTGCCTGCAAAAAGAAAGGTGATGTTTTCCGATTCCTGAGGATAGTCCTGCGCGCAAAAACAGTCGGTATTCACGCCAGAGCCGCAGAGAATAGCGCACTTTTCTTCTTCAAGACCGAGATCAAGAAAAAGCTTTTTTATAACCTCGTTTTGAAAAAATACAAATGATGCGCGTTTAAGGCTTGAAAAATAAACTTTCAAAAATATATTTTTGACTATTTTGCCTTTTTCAAACGGCCCGCCGAGTCCTGCGACATTAACGATGCACTTCACATTTTTCCTCTTGCAGATTTTCGGCAGATATATGTTCGGCTTTGCCGTAAAGGTCAAAACCACATCGGGTTTTTCGGCGGATAAGATTTCGTTATATTTCTTCAAAAGAAAAAACTCTCTAAAAACATTTTTTCCGTGCCGTGACAAATCCGTATCAATCATTTTACAGCCCATTTTTTCAAAATCAGCAAAACGATCGTCACGAGGAGCAGATATCACAACGGTATCGGTTTTCAAAAATTCGCTTACAAGCTCACGGCGGAACATATACATTCCTCTGCAACTGTTTGTGACAAAAAGAATTTTCATTTTCCGCCCCTCATTTTGTCAAGAGGACCTTCCTTGATTCCTCCGTCAAGCTCCACGCCTTTTCTTGAAAAAACGGTTTTGAAGCTTTTTAACAGAATTTTCAAGTCAGTCCAAAAGGAAATATTCTTTACATATTCGATATCGTATTCGAATCTCTTTTCCCAGCTTTCGACGCAGTTTCTGCCGTTTATCTGGGCAAGCCCGGTAATACCCGGACGAGCCGTATGCCTCATACGCTCTTCATCGGTATAAAACGGAAGATAATCTTTAAGCAACGGACGAGGCCCCACAAAGCTCATTTCACCGCGAAGGACATTTAATATTTCAGGTATTTCGTCAAGCGAAATTGATCTTAAAAATCCTCCAAATCGGGTTATCCTTTTTCCGTCTTCAAGTTCTTTTCCGTTTTCATCAAGCTCAGCTTTCATTGTGCGAAATTTGATTATCCTGAATATTTTTTCATCTTTGCCTGCCCTTTCCTGCAAAAAGAAAACAGGTGAGCCGATGTAGATTTTCACCAATAGAGCAGTAAGAGCATACAGCCAGCAAAAAAGCAACAACAAAAAACACGCCAAAAGAATGTCTAAAAATCTTTTGACGAATTTTTCGTAAATTGAAACCGGACGGCTGTTTTTCATTCAGAATATCTCCTGTTCAGTCGAGGCAGGCTCTAACCGCTTCGATTATTTTGTCCTGCTGAGATTTTGTAATTTTAATATCGCTCGGCAGACACAATCCGCGCTCAAAAACATCTGCGCCTGTTCCGTCAGGCAAGTTGGAGGCTGTGACAAAATCGCAGCCTGAAAAAACAGGTTGAAGGTGCATGGGTTTCCATATCGGTCTGCCCTCCGCGTTAATCAACTGCAAGGCCTGAAGTATTTCCGTCGGGCAGGTTTTTTGGCTTTCGGCTTTAAACAAAGCTTCCGTTTCCGAACGGATCTGGCGGCACATTGCATTTTTGTCCACTGTCATGCAGGAAAGCCAAAAGTTAGGCGCACTGTTTTCTTCATCAAAGGGATTCATCAAAACAGGCAAATCGGAAAAGCCCACTTTATATCTTTCGTAAATCGCCTTTTTCTTTGCGATATGCTCTTCAAGATGAGGCAACTGCCCTCTGATAATTCCTGCCGTGATGTTTGAGACGGCGTAATTATACCCGATTTCCGTATGCTCATACCACGGCGCTTTTTCACGGCTTTGGACGCTCCATTTTCTTGCTTTTTCGGCGTCCTTTTCGTTGTCGGTCAGAAGCATTCCGCCGCCTGTTCCTGTGATGATCTTATTTTTGTTAAAGGATAGACAGCTTGCATCGCCATGCTTTGCAAGAGTGTCGCCCTTATATTTTGCGCCAAGCACCTCAGCCGCATCTTCAACGATAAAAGCCCCGTGACGCTTTGCAATTTTTTTGATGTCGTCGATCTTTGCCGGAATTCCGAAAAGATGCGCAAAAACGATAACCCTCACCTCAGGATATTTTTCAAACGCTTTTTCAAGCGCCTGAGGCGACATATTCCATGTGTCCGCTTCACTGTCGATAAAAACAGGTATTGCGCCTTCGTACATTATCACATTTGCCGTAGCCGAAAAAGTAAGATCGGAACAGAAAACTCTGTCGCCTTTTTTTACTCCTGCAAGCTTCACCGCAAGATGCAAGGCGGCTGTGCCTGACGAGACAGAGACGGCATATTTCCTCTTAGTCATCTCAAGGATCGTTTCTTCAACGGACGAAATATTTCTGCCGGAATAGGTCATGCTGTTTTCCTCAACAGCGTCCTTGACAAATTCAAGCTCGTCTGCATAAAATGTCGGGGTACTAAGCCATATTTTGTTGTCAAATCTTTGAAAATCACCGTGTCTTTTGAACATCAAATTTCCCCTGCTTTTTCATTTTGTGACCGTTTTATTATAATACTTTAGGGTACCTATTGTCAACCAAACAGAAAAAGCGAAAAGGGGCCGTCGCATTTAGCGAAAAACATTAAAGCAATATAACAAAAAATGGGATGATCGCAGGTGCTTTTAACCACGATCATCCCTCGCTATTTTTCCTAAAAAGAAAATTGCCATTTTTAATACTTTAATTCGATGTTTTCTTCTAAATGCGACAACCCCCAGTTTTTCATTGGTGAATATTTTTCAGCGCATTTGCAGCCGCAGAGCGCACGAAGGATATTGCATTCATCATAAATAGAACGACATAATCTCTCACGCCGGTTTTTGCAAGTAGAGCATTGACAGTGTTTGTAAGCGGATAAGGATTGAAAACAACTGTCGAATCAGGAGCACAAG
>JAFSTS010000083.1 GCA_017445685.1 Clostridia bacterium
AAGATGCAATGTTTACAAGGTTGTTGCCGATGAGTATCGTCGGTAAAATGTCCTCGTATTTTTCGTTGATTTTCAAAGCAAGCTTTGACGATTTTGAGCCTTCGTCCGCCTGTGTTCTGAGCCGTCTCTTGTTGACGGAAGCAAAGGCGATTTCACTGCCTGAAAAAAATGCCGAAAGCAAAACAAGCAGAACGATGAAAACATACGGAAGATAGGGGCGTGAAGCAAAAATATCATTCATCTTCTTCACCGTCCTTATCCTGCCTGTCAACATCAACAGTAACGCTCAGAACTCTGTTGTGTTCGGTCTTGTTTACTGTTACTTTAAGACGACCGAAAGTGAAACTGTCGTTTTCTTTGGGAATACTTTCAAGCATTTCGCCGCACCACATTCCGAAGCTTTTCCGTTCGGTTTTCGGATCGTCAAATTCTTCATCAATGTCGGCTTCATATAAAAAGTCGCCGATGCTGACATCGCTTTTTACAATGTATTTGTTATCGTTGATTTTCTTTATGCTTTCAACTACTTCATCGCTTTCGTCCCATATATCGCCAACGATCTCTTCAACAATATCTTCGATCGTCACTATGCCCATTGTTCCGCCGTATTCATCTGTAACAATGGAAAGGTAACATTTGTTCTGAGTCATTTTTTCAAAAACATCGTCGATCTTCATCGTGGTGGGAACAAAATACGCTCGTGACAAAAGCGAACGAAGATCGACCTTGCCGTTGTTTTTGATATAAGCCTTGAGAAATCTTTTTGTTCGCAGAACGCCAACGATATTGTCGATGGTTTTGTTGTATACAGGCAGACGCGAATGATTCGTCGTTTTGATGATTTGAAGTATATCTTCAATTTCGAGGTTGATGTCTATGCTGTCAAGGTCAACTCTTGAAGTGAGAATGTCGCCGGCAGTCAGGTCGTCAAACCCCATCGCATTGTGAAGAAGCTCGCTTTTATCATCGCTTTCAAAAGAACCTTCTTCATCCATTGTATCGATAATATCCTGAAGCTCTTCTTCGGTAACTGTGGGCTGAGAATTTTTGGAGATGACTTTTCCCAAAAGAGAACTGAGCTTGGAAAAAAGAAAACTCAGCGGAGTCAGAAGATACATAAAAAATCTCAGCGAAGGGGCGTAGGACAAAGAAACCTTTTCACAGTTTGATTTTGCATAGCTTTTCGGCAGCATTTCGGACACGAAAAAAACAACAACCGTCGTCACGAGAGTCGAAGCCGTGACGGAAATATTTTGAAATGCCCTTTGCGCCATAAGCGTTGCAATTGACGAAAAAGCTATATGGCAGATGTTATTGCCGATAAGCAAAGTGATAAGAGCTTTGTCAAAATTGTCAAGGATATACATTGCTTTTTTTGCTTTCGTGTCCTTGGCGTCGGCAAGAGTTTTGATCTTTGTTTTGGAAACGCTTGCATACGCCGTTTCAGCCGAGGCGAAATAACCGCCGAGTAAAAGAAGCAGTGCAAGCACTGTAAAAAGCAGCGTGATATGAGTGACGCTCATTTTTGCATAACCGGTTTTTAAAACAGACAGTAAGTTTAAAAAACTTCGCCCGTCGCTATCCACTTAAACCATCTCCCGAATCAAATAAATTTATCTTGCCTTATATTATATCTCACTTTGACATATAAGTCAATAAAAGTTCGCGTCAATTCCCAAAGTAAATTCCACAGTAGGACGAGGGGCGGAAAACAGTGTGGGAAAAGCGGAAATTAGACCGGGAAACGGGTGAAAAGGCAAATAAAAATGGGAAAACAGAGGTTCAAAACGAAAAGAAAGCAAAGGGA
>JAFSTS010000084.1 GCA_017445685.1 Clostridia bacterium
GTTTTTGCATGAAAAAACTCCCCTTTTTAACAGGGGAGCAAGAGCGTTGCAGGATTAAATACAATCAACTAAATCGCCGACTGTTTTGAGCGTGAGAACTTTCTTCTCAGAAATTGTTACGCCGAAATCATTTTCGATCTCTGTTGCAACACTGATCAGATCAAGCGAATTGAGTCCTATATCGGCGCGGAGAGTAGAATCTTCTTTGATGTCGTCTTTTTCGATGTCAACAAAACGACAGATTATGTCTTTGACTTTTTCGATCATAACAAATTACCCCTTTAAAGATTGTCAAGAATATCCCCCAAAGTTCTGTTGGGATCCTCTACGCCTAACATTATAGCACGAATAGTTTTTTCTTGCAAGGCTTTTATGTGATCTACAGTTATCATATTTGTTCTGTGGAGACATGACATCTTTAGTCTTCCGCTTTTTGCGTCAAAAAATGCAAAGGTATAAAGCGGCATTATGTATCTCCCCAGACAGTAGCCTTCAAATTCATAATCCCATCCGTTCATGGAGTTTTCATCAAGCGGAAACCATGAGAACATCATTGACGATGACGCTGCAATAGGACTGTAGTTAAACAGCTTCCTGACAAGCTCTCTGCATTCAAGATACGGATAGTCCATGTGCTTGAAGAGAGTTGTCTGAAGCTCCGTCATCTTTTCAAGAGCCTGTGCGAAGGTCACATCTTCGCCGATAACGATCCTCCAGGGAAGCGGCTCAGCTAAAGTTCCGCCGGATCGTTTTTCAGAGAGCGTTCTTCTTCTTGTGCAAAGAGTTACAAAATATGAATCGGGTGTCCTGTAGTTTATTTTGGAAATATGAAGTCTCATGCCAAGCTGCATTAGACATTCGGGACTCACTCCCGTGTTGTTTAAAAAATCAGCGATCTTTTTGCTTTCATCTTCGCCTGCCATGTACTTCGTCATTTCAGCTTTGTCATGGATCGGATCAAAGCAGGAGGGGGCTCTGAGATCAGGGTCTTTTTTCTTTATCCTTTCTTTTTCAAGAAGCTCAGGCCCGTGAACGCCTGCATATAGCGGATCTCCGTCCTTGAGGAAAAACTCGGTGTAAAATGCCTCTTCTTTTTTCAGATTTTCAGGGTCTGAAACGTATTTAAGCTCTTTTTCAATGCTGTCTTTGTATTTTCCGAGAGGCTTTGGCATTGGAGCACCGTCTTTAAGGGCGTCGTAGACTTTGAACAGATCGGCAAAGAAAACAAAAAGCGCGGCCCCGTCCATAACAAGATGACAAGCGTTTACATAGATACCGTATCTGCCGTCAAAGGTTTTGAAAAACTTGATCCTGAATGTTTCGCCCTTGAGATGTCTGACGGTTTTCTGAGCGTCTCTTGTGAGAACTTCAACTTGTTCTTCTCTTGATTTAAACTCAAGCACTTCGACGCTGTCAATTTTGTATTCGTCAATAAAATACTGTTTGTATTTTCCGCCTTTTTTGAAAAAACGCAATCTGAGACAGTCGTTTCTTTCAATTTCAATATTGAGAGCTTTTGTCATCAAGTCGAAGTCAATTTCTTTTTGAGTGGTAACAGAGACAGGGCATTGAATGACCTGCTTATGAAAGAAACTGTATTTGAGCATGAAATTGATCATTTCCTGGGGCGGAATGAGATCATAAACATCTTTTGTTACTGTCTTAGACATTTTTGCTTTCTCCTTTAAATTTTCAAATCCCGTCTTATGAGTTTGCCCGAAGCGGTTCGCGGAAGGGGAGTATTCATGATTTCAAATCCTGACAGGTAGTGAGATGGCTTTGCATTTGAATTGATAGAGTCAATGAGCTTTTCGATCTCACTTTTTACATCATCAATTGTCTGTATCGAGATATGATCTTTGTTCGGTACAACAGCCGCGTAAAGCATATCGTTTTTGCTGTAAACAATTGATTCTTCGATTATAGGATAACTGTCAAGCTTCTTCTCAATTGCTTCGGGGGAAACATTTTCACCGTTTGAGAGAATGATAATGTTTTTTGCTCTTCCTGTTATAAATAGCTGTCCATCGTCGGTCATTTTGCCAATGTCGCCGGTTTTGAGCCAGCCGTCTTCCGTAAAGGACGCAGCGCTTTCAGCTTCCTTTTTATAATATCCGATCATTCTTGTCGGTGTATTGACTTGAATTTCTCCGTCTTTGATCCGTACTTTGCATATCTTGATAACACTGCCGACGGATTTAGGGGATACGCCCACATCGGGAACTGAAATTCTGCATCCCGCTTCCGTCATGCCGTAGCCTTGACGGATCATAACTCCGTATTCTTCAAAATCGCTGACGATTTCGGGGTTTAGATAAGCTCCCCCTGAAATAAGCCACTTGAGATTTTTTCCAAGAACGCTTTCTGCTGCTTCACGCTTTGTCATGCCGGGGTTTTTCGAGGAAGTCATCCTGATTCTCTGCAAAAGATGGATCGCTATCATGGGCACGACTCTCATTGAATGAGGTTGAAAAATCAAAAGATTGTTTCTTAAATCACCAATGTTTTCGTTTAGGCAGAGCGTTACGCCGTCCTTCAGGTTTTTGATAAAATCGCCTGAAAAGCAGTAAACATGGTGCATCGGCAGCACGCTTAAAGTGCTTTCACCTTCGTTGAAAATAGGATAATAATCATGGTATGTTATATTTCCGATCAGAGCGTTTGAGGAAAGCATTACGCCGTTTTTTACTCCTGTCGTGCCTGATGTGAAAATTATCGCGCAGCATTCATCTTTGTCAACATCAAAATCGGAAAGGTGAGCGTATTCGGATTCTTCCGAGTATTTAGAGTAGATTTTTTCAAAATCTTCGCCGTTTGTGAGGTTTACAAAAAATTCAACCTTAGGACAGTTTTCTTTAATTGTGTCAAGGCTGCCTTGAAATCCTTTGTCGTAGATCAGAACGTCAACATCGGCACGGTTTAAAATTTCCGCTGCTTCTTTGCCGGAAATATCGTGCGCAAGGGGAATAACAACGCTGCCGCTCATGAGAATACCCGTCAGGCATACTATGTAGTCGTAGTTTGTTTTGCTGATGACGGCAATATGCATCTTCCTGTCGGAAAGACTTCTTATATATCTGCAAACGCAGAGACTGTCGGTCTTTAGGTCAAGATAGCTTTTTTCATTGACCTGCTTGTCCCTGATAAACTTGATAAAAGTTTTTCTGCCGAATTTTTCAGCCTGCATTTCAACAAGCTCTCTCATGCTTGGTGCATTAAACTCAGACATAAGCTTTCCCCTTTCATGGTATTTTTAATATTGTACCATTTATTAAAAATTTCGTCAAGAAACAAGCCCGTAAAAGATAAAGTGTCTTTTACGGGTGATTTTGTATACTATATATATTATATATCTATTTCAATGTTATATTTTTCCATCCAGTAATTTATTTGAACAAAATAAGCTATCGTCTGCGGAGTAGTCATAAGCTGACCGTACCATGGCTGTGCGTTGTTTGTTTGCAGAAGCCTTTCAAGCGCGTCGCGGCTGACGAACTGCAGTACGGGTGATTGGTCGTTGTCGATAATATTTCTGAGTAAGTTTGATACAATTTTCAGATATTCGGGGTTGTGTGTTTTCGGATATGGACTCTTTTTTCTCCAAAGAACCTTTTCGGGAAGATATCCTTCCATGGCTTTGCGAAGCAGACCTTTTTCAAAATTGTTGTACTCCTTGTATTCCCAGGGAACATTGTAAAGATATTCGGCTATCCTGTAGTCGCAGAAAGGAACTCTGACTTCAAGCGAATTATACATACTCATTCTGTCTTTTCTGTCGAGAAGAGTCTGCATAAACCAGTCGAGATTAAGCCTCATCATTTCTTTCATTCGGCTTTCAAGAGGGGAGGTGCCGTCCAGCTTTGAGGTGTCTGAAACTGTTTTTTTGTATTTTGAATAGACATATTCCCTTGCGTCGATTTTTTGAGCAAATTCTTCCTTCAGGAAAGAGTACCTGTATGCTGTCGATTGAGCCCACGGAAAACCGTCGACAGCTCTCAGCGTTTCATCTCTGTACCAGGGATAACCACCGAAAATTTCGTCTGCGCATTCACCGCTTAGCGCAACGGTGCCCTGTTTTTTGATTTGACCGCATAAAAGAAGCATAGATGAGTCGACATCTGCCATGCCGGGAAGATCTCTTGCTTCAACTGCCGTATAGAGCGCGTCGGCAACTTCTTTCGGGCTAAGTATAACCTTGTGGTTTTCGGCGTTTAGATATTCGTTCATTATGCTGATATATTCGTTGTCGCTGTTAGGCTGAAATTTGCTTTTTTGAAAATACTTGTCGTTGTCAACATAATCAACGGAAAATGTGTGAAGCTTCTCACCTTTTTTTGAAAAATATCTGTCTGCTACGGAGGAAATAATGCTTGAATCGAGTCCGCCTGAAAGGAATGTGCAAACAGGCACATCAGCAACAAGCTGCCTTTCGATAGCGTCTGTCACAAGAAAGCGGACTTTTTCTATCGTTTGGCTCAGATTATCCTCGTGCTCTTTGTCTGCAAGCGACCAGTATTTCCATGTTGCCAGACCGTTTTTGTCAAAATAGCCGCAGCAGGCAGGGGGCAGCTCACGAATACCTTTAAAAACTCCGTAGCCCTGAGTTCTTCCGGGCCCGACAAGCATTATCTCGGCAATAGACTGAATGTCGATTGTCGGGCTAATTCTTCTGCTTGCAAGAATTGCCTTGATTTCAGAAGCAAAGATCAGTTCGTCACCGATAATGCTGAAAAAGAAGGGTTTAACGCCGATCCTGTCTCTTGCGATAAATAATTTCTGTTCCTTTTCATCCCAGACTGCAAAGGCAAATATCCCGTTGAATTTATCAACGCACTTGTCTTTCCATTTTATAAAGCTTTTCAAAATAACCTCAGTGTCGCATTTTGTGTTGAATTTAAAGCCGTAGCTTTTTAGTTCATTCCTGATTTCGTCCGTGTTGTAAAGCTCGCCGTTGTATACTATTATATATTCCTTTTCGTTCTCAATGGCAGACATAGGTTGAGCGCCGTTTTCCGGGTCAATAACGCTTAGTCTCGTATGTATCAAAGCGGCATGGCTTTTTGTAACTATGTTGCTGTCGTCAGGGCCGCGATGCGTCATTACGCCTTTCATGTTTTCAAAAATTTTCATATCATTTTCAACATTTCTGCCGAAACTGATTTCACCTGCAATTGCGCACATAGAATCACCTCATATCATCCTATGACTCTTTTCAGACTTTGTTACAATCGACCGTACAACAGGGAAGATGAATATTGTTACAAAAAGGGCATATAATGTAATAAAATAGTTACGATTTGTAATACTTTTTATTTTTTTACAATTTGACGATAAAAATTGTGCCTGTAATATTTCCGACCACAATATATAGTGTTTTGAAAAAATTACAATTTGTAAATATTTAATTGAAATTAACCTTATTTGTGCAATATCGACAAAACCGATATCCCATTTTGTTTGACAAATTGAGCATATTTAACTATAATGCACAAACGAAAGGAAAAGAAGTATGGAGGTGTTTCCTATGTTTTCGAAAAAACAGAAGAAAAAAACACATATTCATTTCAAAATCGTCCTTGCGTTAATAGTAATTTTGAGCATAGTTTTTGCTGTAGTCGCGTCGGCGGCTGACAGCGTGTATACCGTTGATATCAGAGAGGGCGATAATGTCATCAGCGTCGAGACTGATCTGAAAGACGCCTATGAGATAATCGGCAGCCAGCAGATAATCCTTGGTGAAAACGATGAGCTTGACCTGACGGGTTTTGATCCTGCGAACGGCGGTGAGATCGTTGTCTCCCGTGAATGTAATGTAACGATCGTGGATCATGATCAGGTTATCAAGTCTGTTGCGACAGGAAGCGTGTATGACGCTTTGGAGCAAAACGGCGTATCCTATAAGAGAAATGATGTAGTAGACCAGTATATTAGTAAATCTGTTTCCGACGGAATGATAATCAATATTGCAAACGGTATTGATTTGAAAGTCATTGAAGGCGGAAAGACAAAACTTTACGGCGTACCTGCTTCAAGTACCGTAAGCCAGGCGCTTAAATATGCAGGAATCGAGCTTGGTCAGGACGATATTGTTTCTGTTGACGAAAAATCTCCTGTTAAGCGGAACATGACCATTAAGATCAGTAGGGTAGAGTATAAGGAAACTACTGAACAGCAGCCGGTGAAATTTGAAACTGTAAAGAAAAATGTCACTACCGTTCCCGTTGGTGAGACGAAAGTTCAGACCGAGGGTAAGAACGGTGTAAAACAAGTCGTATACAATAATAAATATATTGACGGCAAGTTTGTTGAAAAGACCGTTAAAGAAGAAAAGGTAATTGAAAAGGCAGTCAATGAAGTGATCCTTGTCGGCGTTAAGCAGCAGACAACTACTGCGGCGGCTAAGGCAGTTTCGGCGACAACAAAGTCAACTGCTAAAGCAACAACACAGTCAACTACCAAGGCCACAACCAAGGCTGCAACTAAAGCAACAACAAAAGCAGCCGTAACAACAACGAAAGCGACTACAAAAGCCACTACTAAAGCAACAACAAAGGCGGCAAGTAATAATTCGTCCGTAAAGACTATTTCAAATTTCACCTTGCCAAGTAAATATACTCTTAATTCCTCAAAAGTTCCGACTTCTTACACAAAGAAGCTCACAGGCTCTGCAACGGCGTATTACGGCGGAACATCGACTTCAACAGGCAAGAAACCTCAGCCGGGATATATTGCGGTCGATCCGAGGATAATTCCTTACGGCACAGAGATGTGGATCGTTTCCAACGACGGAAAATATGTCTACGGTTACGCGATCGCTGCCGACACAGGCGGATTTATCTATTCCGGCAGTACCCTTTGCGACCTGTACTTCAACACATATAATGAATGCGTCA
>JAFSTS010000085.1 GCA_017445685.1 Clostridia bacterium
GCTACGGGGTCGAGCAATTTGCCAAGCTCGCTTATCTGGTTGAATCTTCTCGCAATTCTGCCGTCAAATGAATCCGTAAGTCCCGAAACGATCAGCGTACATACCGCAAGCTCGGGATATCCTTTCAGATAAAGCACAACGAAAACAGGAACAAGCAGTATCCTGATAAGGCACAACAGATTCGGAACAGTTTTCCAGTTGTTGAATAGTTCTTTCATTTAGTTCTACCCCTTAGATGAGACTGATCACATATTTGGAAGCGTCTCTTGCAAATTTGATGACAAACGAGCTTGAAACCTTATCGGCAATTATCTCATTGTCGATCATGCCGGAGACGGCAAAAATTATCTCTGCGAGAACAACTACGGCTATAACACCTGTTATAAAGCCCAGTATGGCTCCGAGAACACCGTCGGCTTTTTTGATTGTCGGAAGCTTTGAAGCTCTGTCAATAATACCAATGATAAACCTGATAATAATTGACGCTACAACAATAACCGCAATAAAAAGAAGGATCTTTATTATTACCGTTACTATTGGCCCTACAACACCGCTTTCAAGCGCCCGGGCGCCGGAAACATTATCAGCTTCGACCGTTTTGGAAATGCCGTCAACATCAAAACCAAGCATTGAAGCAATTCCCCTGAGCTGATTGGGGATCGAATAAAACGAAGCAGTCGCGGCATCAAGCGAGTCAGAGCCGGAAAGCCTTCCGTCAATGCTGCGAATGACGCCTTCTTTGAAATATGAATTATAAATCGTTGCGGAATAGGTCATTGAAATAAACCATGCAAGCGCAATTGCAGCAATGCTTCCGATCGTCTCAAGAAGCATTCTGACAAAACCTTTTCTGTGTCCTCTGATGACAAAAATCACCAAAAGAGCAAGAAGAATAATATCAATAGCGTAATACAAATCTCTCACCTCACGAAAATACTTAATATAACATTAACACAAATACGACAAAAAATCAAGTGCTCAATTCACCTCAAAGTCTGTAAAACGGGACAGTCCTACACGATAAATCTGATCACCGCTGAAAATGTACATCTTTGAATAACTGACAAGAATGTCGTCAACATTGACATTTAAATCAATTTCAAAAAGCTGACGCGAGCTGTTTTTCAGGCAGTATATTTTATGATCTGTCAGGCAAGCAGTATATTTTGACGATCTGGAAACAGCTTTTACAGTATCGACCTCACCTGTTTTAAACTTTGTTGCAAGCTTATTGGAAAGATATATCGTATCTCGATTCGACGAATATTCCTTGACGGCAAGAGAAGATTTTGAGCTTGAGGAATCAAAAGCAACCTTGTCAAGATCGCTGCCTGAAAAGTCGAGAGTTTTTTCAGGCTCGCTGTCGGATGCAAAATTAAAAGAATAAACAGATGAAAGCGTTATCAATTCAATATTTTTGCCGCTGAGAAACTCAATTTCAACCGCAGTCTGAGAGCTGAGTTTAATGTCTGCAACGGGATCGGACTTTGTCAAATCGAAAACCATCAATCTCGTAAAAAGCGTTGCATTTTCAGCGTCGATAACGGCGGCGCAAAGATATTTTCCGTCATCGGAAAGCGACAAATCAGCTACCCTGCCGGAAGAAAATCCGTAATAAAAAACCTCTTTCAGTTTCTGATTAAAGACTGAAATTTTACAAGCGTATTCATCAGACCAACTGACAAATGCTATATTGCCTTTATGACCGATATCCGCCGTGATGATTCCGCCGTCAAGAACATTAGCGGTTTTGTCGTAGCCATAGAGGATCTCACTGCTTGATGTGACTACAAAATCGGTTGTTCCTTCGCAGTAAAAAACAGCTCTGCCGTTTTTCGATTTCAATACAGGATCTACAAAATTATGTTCATAACTGAAAATGTCCTTTGCGTGAGAATTTAGGAAGACAAGCTTATCCTTTTCAACAAGCGCAAGATACGGGCCGACATTTTCACTTTGAATCAAATCTCCTGTGACTGTGTAGGGGTATCCGCCGCCCGGTGACGCCTTCAGGAATATGCCTTTGACCCAGTCGGTCATATTGGACATGGAAACATTTGCAAACTGTTTTGCGCCGATGAACAGGAGTCCGAGCAAAATTACAATCACAATAAAGACCGTTAATACTTTTGAAAGCTTATTAACTATCTTCTTTGTCTTTTTTTTGCTTGAATCCTTAAACTGCTCAGCCTCAGCTTGATTGATTTTGATTAAATTTTTCAATTCCTGTTTTTTCATCAAAATACCCCGTCATAAAACACTTCAACAAGATACAATCCTTCGCCGGGAACGGTAACTCCGGCGTTGTTTCTCGATTTGCTTAATAATATTTTCCTGATCGAATCCTTGTCGATTTTGCCTCTTCCGATATCAAGCAAAGTTCCGACCATAATTCGAA
>JAFSTS010000086.1 GCA_017445685.1 Clostridia bacterium
CAGGTTTTCGATGACCTGTATGAATCAGGCTTCCGAGTTTTGCAAAATGGTCAATGCTTTTTTGGAGACGGGCGAAAAATACGAAGTCACTTTTGACGACGGAAGATGTCAGAAGTGCGGCAGACCGATTTGCGTTGACACAAAGGAATGTCAATTTTGCGCAAAGGGTTCCGACGTTTTCAATCGCGCTTTCAAAATGTTTAAGCCGTACTATCTTTCTGTCATCAAAATTTCACTTCTGCTGCTTTTTGCAACAGGCATGACGATACTGACGCCGCTGGTGCAGGGCAGACTGATCGACGACTATTTCGCAAACCTTCAAAATGTCGGTTATAAAAACGCTTTTCACGGCTTGCTCACGGCTGTTTTAATTTTGCTTGGGGTATATCTCGGCGGTGTTGCGCTGGGAATGATTTCGAGCGTGATGACAGCGAAAACCGGCTGCGCTTTTTCGCATGAAATGCGTTACAGGCTTTTTGAAAAAATTGAAAAGATGTCCGTCTCATCCGTTGCAAAACACACGACAGGCGAGCTTATACACCGTATAACGAGAGACACGGAATTTGTGATGAATATGTTTGTCGGAGACGGAAGCAAGCTGCTTGAAAAGGTCGTAACTTTTATCGTTGTACTGATAATTCTTATTTCTATAAATCCGCTTTTGACTTTGCTTGTGCTGGCTCCGATACCGGTCGCTGTCGTTTTGTTTGCAAAAACTAATGATACCATGCGAAAAAACAATCTTCTTTTGTGGAAAACAGGGGCGAAGGAAACCTCGGTTCTCAACGCCGTTATTCGCGGGCTCAGAGTAGTCAAGGTTTTCGGCAACGAGGACAGCGAAATTGAAAAGTATTCCGGTGTGTCGGGAAATTTCTGCAAAATGTCGATCATCAACGGCAGATTCTGGGCGCTTTTTGTAGAGCCGGTTTCTTTTGTCGTCAGTATAGGCGAGATATTGGTGCTTCTCGTCGGCGGCAAAATGGTGCTTGACGGAAAGATCACGCTTGGCAGCTTTGTCAGTTTTAATTTGTATCTTGCTTATATTTATTCACCTTTGAAATGGATGTCGGGTCTGCCGAGAAGATTGTCTCAGGCAGTGACGAGCCTTGTAAAAATATTTGACATCCTTGACGAAAAAGAGGATCAGCCGAACTTTGAAAATTCCAACAAGCAGGTAAAGCCCGGAGATATAGTGTTTGAAAATGTGACCTTCGGCTACAAATCGTATGAGCCGGTGCTGAAAAATATTGACCTGAAAATCAAAGAAGGTGAGATGATCGGTCTTGTAGGTCATTCGGGCGCAGGCAAAAGCACAATGATAAACATGATAATCAGGCTCTTTGATCCAAACAACGGCAGGATAACTCTTGGCGGAATTGATCTGAAGGATTTTGATCAACAAAGCTACAGAGGCAAGATAGGCGTCGTGTATCAGGACACATATCTTTTTGCAGGAACGATACTTGAAAACATAACCTATGCCGACGCAGACGCTTCCATGCAGGCAGTAATCAGCGCGGCAAAGGTTGCAAACGCGCATGATTTTATCATGAACCTGCCCGACGGCTACAACACCATTATCGGTGAAAACGGATACAGGCTTTCCGGCGGTGAACGGCAGAGAATAGCGATTGCAAGAGCTGTTCTTCGCGATCCTCAGATATTGATTCTGGATGAAGCGACATCTGCGCTTGATCCCGAAACGGAAGAACAGATCCAGCAGGCTCTCGGCAGGATAGTCAAGGGCAGAACGACCGTTGCAATAGCGCACAGGCTTTCGACCCTTCGCCACGCCGACAGGCTTGTAGTCATTGAAAACGGAGAGATCGCAGAAGAAGGCTCGCATATAGAACTGCTGCAAAAACGCGGAATATACTACGATCTCGTCATGGCGCAAAGACGGCTTTCTGGAAAAGAATAATGAAAAGATATAACTGAAATGTGCGCGCCGCTTGATTTAACAAATTTGTCTCAGGCAAAAAACAAGGATTTAAACAGAAACTTTGGGGATCAAAAATAAAAGCTTTCGATCATGCATTTATCGAAAGTCAGGCGGGATCATAAGATTGCCAAAGCGCAGTAGGGGAGCCGGAATAGTTCGGCGGACTGTTACGGTGTGGGGAACAATTGCCGGGGGTTACCCTGTGACAAGTACCCTGACATAAAGGATAAAAATCAAAAACCGTACGATTCATTTTTCAATGGTCGTACGGTTTTAATCTTTTCTGTTTCTGCTGTCGCTCAATCCCAAAATGTAGTCCGTTGTGGTTTCGTAAAGCTTTGCAAGCGCAATGAGAATGTCCGTCGGAATATCTCTGTAGCCGTTTTCATATCTGCTGTACTGAGGCTGTTTCATGCCGAGATAATCGGAGACAAATTTTTGAGTGTAATCGCTGTCCTCCCGCAAATCCT
This sequence comes from Clostridia bacterium, assembly GCA_017445685.1. Next base: position 2,413 of record JAFSTS010000086.1, read on the forward strand.
TTATTCTCTTGTAATATGGCAAAACCGTCACCTTCTATAACCGTTTAGTTATTGACATATTAACATTATTGATGTATAATATTGTAAAATATAACCGTTTGGTTATAAAATGTTTAAGCATTTTTCGCAGAAAATTCAAATTTACCCGTCTTTCGCCCCCAAATACCAGTCGTCTGCCAAATTCGATTGACTTCCGTTTTTTGGGGTGATATCTTATTATCAGCAATAATTTTAAGCAGTAAATTTTACCCGGTTTCCTGCCTGCGAACAATGGAAGAAACCGACCCTCGTTCACTTCGAAAACCTCCCTTTTTTTCGAAGCGAACGACAAAATCTGTACGAAAGGAGAAAGAGTATTTTTGACTAAAAGGGAATGAGAAAAGATTTATAATAATTAAAAATATACAAAATAGAAAGGTGAGTTCAAATTGAAAAAACTAACATGTATCATTTTGACCATTCTAATGGTATTTAGCTCGGTGATGATTTTACCCATATATGCCATTGATCAGTCAAAAGCAGCCGCAGGATCGGATGCAGTTATTTCTCATCCGATCAGTGTTGAAGTAAAAACTTCAAAAGATGAGTACAGATCAGTGGAAACTGCAAGTTTTACTGTAATCATCAAGAACGAAAGCAACAAAAAGGTTGAAAAGATCAGCTCCGAATGTACATTTAACGATCTTCAACCGATGAATTCTTCGGGCAGAGTAAGCATTGATAACGTTTCACTCGATCCCGGCGAAAAAACAGAATACAGCTTTAATGCAACGATCAAACCCGAAAAGGTTAATTTCCTTGCAAGAATTATTCTTTGGGTCAAAAATTTGTTTTTCGGTTTGAAAGGTATGCCGTCAAACAATTTTGATGATGGAAGAAACATAATCGAAACAGATGTATCTGTCAGTTTCGGTTCAGTCGGTGTTTCTGACAAGATTAAAACATACTACAAACATAATGTTGAAGAAATTCGACCTGAAAATGAAACCGATTTTATCAGCGCAGTATCGGATTTGACAAACGCAACGTTGAACAGCACCTCTTTTAATGAAGAGGAAGCAAAGAATGATGATTATTATTCAGGCAGAATTATCGTTAAATCTGACACTATAGATGATTTAGATTTGACGAAATTCAAAGCAGATACAATTATTTATAACGATGATTGTGCGGTCATGCAGTTTAGCAACGGCACAATGGCGAGTCAATGTGCTGACACGTTGAGAAAAGACAGCAGCGTTGAATATGCGCAGCCGGATACACTTTTGACCACTCAAGAGTTTGGGAAGTCGTCTGTAGTAACAGCATCCTCCGATAGCGACTATACTTGGGGCGAAAAATATGTTTATGCAGACACATATTCAAAATATCTTGAAGCAAATCAGTTCTTCAATTTGATGACAGTTGCTGTTATTGATACGGGTGCAGATTTGGATCACCCGTTCCTTAAGAACAGAATACTTTCAAGCGGTTATAATTTTATCGGTTTTAATTCAAAACCTGAGGACGACAACGGCCACGGAACACATGTTGCCGGTATCATAGCCG
>JAFSTS010000012.1 GCA_017445685.1 Clostridia bacterium
CTTATCGTCATTATCAAAAATCTGTTCAACAAGCTTTTCCATTTCATATTCGCTTGTCGCGTCCCCTGCCTTTATAGCGGCGCGGCAAGCAGATGAATGAAATATCCAATCAAGCTTATCAGTGACAACATCAGTTTTATTTTCAACAAGATATCCTGCAATTTCACCTACAAGAGAAGGGATCTCTTCGCGTGAAACAGTCAGCGGACATTCTCTGACGACTACTGTTCCAATGCCGAACTCCTCAACAAGAAATCCTGATTTCAAAAGAACATCAGCGTTTTCAATGACGCTGTCATATTCGTTTTTTTCAAGAGTCACGCTTACAGGCGACAAAAGGATTTGTCTTTCCGACAATGAAGCATTTCTTTTTATTATTTCAAAAAGAATCCTTTCGTGAGCTGCGTGCTTGTCAACTATGTAAAGTTTTCCGTCAGCTTCAGCGAAAATATAAGTTTTAAATGCCTCTCCGACTATTTTAACTTTTCGAAAAGCGGTTTGAGGAGAAGGCTCGTTTACATCATATTGTTTTTGCGGTGTTGAGTCTGTTTCCTCTATTTTTTCATCAGTCTCCGAGTTATTATCATTATAGTAATTTGTCACAGAGGATTCTTCCTGAGAGGCCATTTTGAAATTTGTTGAAAATACAGAACGATCATCTTTTACAAATCCTGAAAAATGCGAAGAATCGACTTTTTGCCAGAAATCATCTCTATTAATCGGCTGCACGGAAGGCTTTGCGGAAATAACTGTTTGCTCATATTTCGGCTCAACAGGAGCTCTGAAATCAGGCTTAGATGCAATTGTGTCAAGATTTACAACAGGTCGCGTGTCATTTTCCCTTAAGGAATTGATACAGCCGTAATAAACAGCATTGAAAATAAGTTTTTCATTTGAAAATCTAACTTCAAGCTTTGAGGGATGAACATTGACATCAACCGTATCAAACGGAATTGAAATGTTAAGAACACAAGCCGGAAATTTTCCGACCATGATCTGATTTTTATAAGCTTCCTCAAGAGCAATGAATGCAGTTTTTGACTTAACATAACGGTTATTGACAAAGAAAAACTGCATACTTCGGTTGGGTCTTGAATTAAGCGGCTTTGATATAAAGCCGGTAACCTTTACTCCGTTCAGTTCATAGTCGACAGGTACTAAAGCCGAAGCAAAATCCTTTGAAAAAACACTGTAAATCGAGGAAATAAGTTTACCGTCACCGTGAGTTAACAGCGTTTCCTTGCCGTCACGAATAAATCGAAAACTGATTTCAGGATGCGAAAGAGCCATTCTGTCCATAACGGCTGAGACAGCATTTGCCTCAGTAACATCTTTTTTCAAAAACTTCATTCTTGCAGGAGTATTGAAAAACAAATCTCTTATAACTATTGTAGTGCCGATGGGACAACCGGCATCGTCAAATGATTTTTCTTCCGACGCTTCGACAACATATCTTGTGCCGACTTCATCGGTAGCTGTCCTTGTCATAAGCTCGATTTTTGCAACAGCGGCGATTGAAGCAAGCGCCTCTCCTCTAAATCCAAGAGTCATGATCGAATCAAGGTCTTCAGCAGACAATACCTTACTTGTGGCATGGCTTACGAAAGCATTTTTGACATCATCTTTTTCGATCCCGCTTCCGTTATCGGTAACTCGAATGTAGGAAATACCGCCGTTTTTGATTTCAACAGTTATAAATGATGCGCCGGCGTCGATTGAGTTTTCAACAGTTTCCTTGACGATTGACGCAGGTCTGTCAACGACTTCTCCGGCAGCAATCAAATCAGCAATGTTTTTGGGAAGGACATTGATTTTTGACATTCAAGTCACCTCAACTTAAAGTTTGTTTGCTTCATTTACGATCTCATAAAGCTTTGACATCGCTTCAATAGGGGTCAAAGTATTAACATCGATTTTCTTGATTTCTTCGACAAAATGAGAGTTGTTTTCCTGAGTAAAACTCATTTGAAGAATGTCATTATTTTCATAATAGGACTGAACTTCAGGTGTTTGCTCCTTATTTTCGTTTTCGGTTGATTCAAGATGTTCAAGGATCACTTTGGCGCGTTTAACTACAGCACTCGGAACGCCGGCAAGCTTTGATACTTCAACGCCATAGCTTCCATCGGCAGGGCCTCTGATGATCCTGCGAAGAAATGTAATATCATCGCCGCGTTTTTTGACTGCAATATTATAGTTTTTAACACCTTCCAAAGTATCTTCAAGAACAGTCAGCTCATGATAATGGGTTGCAAAAAGCGTTTTTGAGCCGATTTTTTTTGTTGTGTATTCTAAAACGGCTCTTGCAATACTCATGCCGTCGTATGTTGATGTTCCCCTGCCGATCTCATCATAGATCACAAGACTGTTTTTCGTTGCCCTTTTGAGAATCTCGGCGACCTCCGTCATTTCTACCATAAATGTGGACTGACCTGAGGCAAGATCGTCAGAAGCTCCGACC
>JAFSTS010000013.1 GCA_017445685.1 Clostridia bacterium
CGGCAGCGTCTTTTCCGATTTTTTCAAGTTGGTTTTTCATAGATTATAGTTCGTCCTTTCGTAAATATTTCTAAACAAGAAAGCGCCTGCGACGCAGGGTGACGCTTTCGATTCCGCTGTCGCCATTGCCCGGAGGGCAAGATCGGCGGGCGTTATAAATCTTTTTATTTAATAGGAAACGAGCAGTTTCATATTAAATAAAAAAACGCTCCCGTCCCGCGAGGGACGAAAGCGAATAACTTCCGCGGTACCACCCTGATTTTTGCCATAAGAGCAAACACTCTTTCGTTCTTTAACGGAAACTGACCGTCATTGCCTACCACCAACGCTTCAGCAAGCCGCTCCGAAGTGAACTTCAGATATCCTTTTACACAGCAGAAAAACTTTCAGCCTCGGTTTTTCCTCTCTATTCTGCAGGGGATAACCTACTCTCTTCATCAATGCGTTTACAATATTTTACCATACAAAAACAAATAATGCAAGCTTTCAAAGAAAAAAACCTTCCGAAAACGAAAAACATTTTTCGGAAGGTTTCGGTTAATATTGTATCTCTGCGTCTGAAATGTATATCGGAACATCCTCCGATTTTGTTTTCAGCGTTCCCGTAACAGTTATTTTCGTCGAGTCAAGGGGAAAATCGTCAGGGAAAACAAGTTCTTTTTTCGGCACAAATTCCAATCCTACGCTGCAGCAGGCAGTAGCGTCAGATATCTGACAGATAAAACGCAGGTCGTTTTCTTCGACATTTTCGTAAATCGCGCTGAATAAGCCGCTGAGTCTTATTGTTTTGCCGTCGTATTCTTCAGGGGAAGCACACATATTGTAAACTTCTGAATACGCAAGATTGTTCGAAAGCGAAGCAAGGTCAATATCAACTTCCGCCGTCTGAGCTGCTGTAGGATCTTCGCGGCTGATATCTACGGTTTTATCGTTTTTTTTGCCGCAGGAGGCAAGAATAAAAACAGAAGATACACACATAATCAGAGATATTATTCTTTTGTTCATCTTATCAATACTGTGTGTTTTGATAGATTTTGCAGTCTTTGATCATTCCGCCGTCACAAAGACCTGTGAAAACAACAATTGTGCCAAAAGCCGGAATTTTGCTGTCGGTTTCTATTTCAACGGACCATTTGCTGTCATAGTAGGCATCCTGAATAGAGGAATCCGATTCCATTCTGCCGTAGCCGCAGACTGTCTTATCTTTGAAATAGTCTGCCATATTGACTATGTTCTGAATTTCAACATACTGGAGAGTGTCGCTCATGGAACACATATCAATATCATATCCTCTGTCAGCGTAGCTTTCCTTGACTGTTACTTTCGGATTGATGATCCAAAGACCGTCAAGAGCGTCGGTTGAAACTTCGTATACGCCTTCAACTTCAATGTAGGATCCGTTTGCAGGAATGTTTTCTTCGTTGTCAAATTTAAGTTCCCACTGCCAGTCGCAGCAGTTTGTGTTGTCAAGATAACCCCAGACATAGTACCTTGTAACATTATTGAATGCGTCGTGAAGAGTGGCGAATGTGCCTTCTTTTTTGACTGATTTTTTGTCAAAGTCGTTTTTCTGGCCGTTGTAGAAAATGTTCTGATAAAGTGTGTATTCATCCTGGCTGAGATTCGTTTTCATTGCAGCGCTTTCGAGCGCAGGAATATTTGCAGATGATTTGGTGTTGGTGCCGGTCTGGCTGGTGTTTGACTTTGAGCCGCAGCCTGTAAGAAGACCTGCTGTCATGACAAGGCAAAGCGCGATACAAATAATTTTTTTCATCAGTTTTTCCTCCTAATCATTCCGATGATCCAGAATATACAAAACGCTGCTACATCGACGCCGACGATCGTTGAGCCGACAGGTGTGCTTGCAAGCACGGAAATAATAATTCCCAGTACAGCGCAAACAGCGGAGAAGATTGCAGAGCAAATTGTTACTGCTTTAAATGTGTTGAACACTCTCATTGCCGAGAGGGCAGGGAAAATAACGAGAGCGGAAATAAGAAGCGATC
>JAFSTS010000087.1 GCA_017445685.1 Clostridia bacterium
CGAAGAGTGCTCGTCAACCGAAGCTTTAAGAGAGGCGGCGTTTGGTGAAAGCCGTTAGTTTTGGTGGCGTGTTTGTAGCTTCTGAGCCGGGGAGAAGAAAGCCTTATGGTCAGTAGAACTCCTCCGTGATTGCTGCGTTAATGCATAGGAATTGTTTGATTCCAAGAGTGGCGGATTTTTTCGCAATTTGAGTGGTACCGCGGGTAAAGATTTTTGCTCGTCTCATTGTTTATCAACATTGGGACGAGTTTTTTTCGTCCGAGAAAGGAAGTTTTTGTATGCAGCAGATTCCTGAAATCAATTTTAAAATTCAAGAGATCGCTTCCAGGATCCGTGAGCTTAGAGAAGTGGAAAACCTTACCGTTGAGCAGATGGCTGAAAAGACAGATGTCAGCGTTGAGGAATATATCAGATGTGAAAACGGTGAAGGCGACTTTAACTTTGCATTCATTTACCGTTGCGCGCTTGCGCTTAATGTGAATGTAACGGATATTATTGAAGGTCAGAGTCCAAAGCTTAATTCCTTTACCGTCACAAGAGCTCAGCAGGGCCAGCGTATAAGCGACGCTCACGGCATGACATATTATAACTTGGCTTATGCCTTTAAAAACAGGATAGCCGAGCCGTTGTATGTCGTCAGCAGATTTGATGAAAAAGCTCAAAAAGGCGAGATAGAGCTCACTACTCATGCCGGCCAGGAATGTGATATTGTTCTTGAGGGTCATCTCACTGTTCAAATCGGACAAAAGCGCGAGACTCTCGGCCCCGGCGACAGCATTTACTTTGACAGTGATACTCCTCACGGAATGATAGCCGCCGACGGAAAGGACTGCATTTTCTATGCGATCGTCCTCAATCCGACAGGTGAGCCGATCCCTGAGCTTTCCCAGTCAAACTCCATTGTCGAAAATGCAAAGGGAAATGTCGATGTCAAAGACAGAGTTTATAAAAAATATATTGATGTTCAAGAGGATGAAAACGGCACTCCTCTTTCAATAAAATTTAAAAACATTGAAAAATTCAATTTCGCATTTGATATAATTGATGAGATTTCAAAGCGAGAGCCGGAGAAGCTTGCAATGCTCCATGTTTCTCTTGATAAGACTGAACGACGCATTACTTTTACCGATTTAAGAAAAGCCTCGAATCAGTGCGCGAACTATTTTAAATCACTCGGAATCAAAAAAGGCGACAAGGTAATGCTTGTTCTCAAGAGACATTATCAGTTCTGGTTTGCAATTTTGGGTCTTAATAAACTTGGCGCAATTGCAATCCCTGCGACAAATCAGCTTCTTGACCACGATTTTGAGTACAGATTCCAAAAAGCAGGCATTACTACGATTATCTGCACTGCGGACGGAGATACTGCTCATCAGGTAGATATCGCCGCTGAAAAATGTCCTGAGCTTGTAAACAAGATCATTGTAAACGGCGAGAGAGAAGGCTGGCGGAATTTCGACGAGGAATACCAGCTTTACAGCACTCATTTCCGCCGCAGAGACGACGCTCCGGGCGGAGACGACTATATGCTGATGTATTTTACATCGGGAACATCGGGTTATCCGAAAATCGCAGCGCATAACTATAAATATCCCCTCGGACATTTCCATACTGCAAAATATTGGCATAATGTAAATCCTGACGGACTTCATTTTACGATCTCCGATACAGGCTGGGCAAAGGCAATGTGGGGCAAGCTTTACGGACAGTGGCTTTGCGAAGGACCTATTTTTGTTTATGATTTTGACAGGTTTGACGCGGCTGATATTTTGCCGATGTTTGCCAAATACAAAATCACGACTTTCTGCGCTCCTCCGACAATGCTTCGTATGCTCATTAAGCAGGACATTTCAAAATATGATTTTTCATCGGTTGAACATATGACAACTGCCGGCGAAGCTCTTAACCCTGAGGTATACCGCCAGTTCGAAAAGGCTACCGGACTTCAGATCGTCGAGGGCTTCGGTCAAAGTGAAAGCACAATGATCATCGGCAACATGATAGGCGCTCCTCACAAGATCGGATCTATGGGCAAACCTGCCCCGATATATAATGTAGATATTGTCGATACCGATGGCAACAGCGTTCCTGTCGGTGAAACAGGGGAAATCGTCATTGACCTTCGTCAAGGACTTCCGTGCGGTCTTGCAGTCGAATATTATCGTGATCCCGAAAAGACTGCGCAGACATGGAAAGACGGCTTCTATCATACCGGCGATACTGCATGGCGCGACGAAGACGGCTATTACTGGTATGTCGGCAGAGTAGACGATGTTATCAAATCCTCAGGCTACAGAATCGGACCGTTTGAAATCGAAAGCGTTATCATGGAGCTGCCGTATGTTCTTGAGTGCGGTGTTTCTGCTGCTCCTGATCCTGTCAGAGGACAGGTTGTCAAGGCAAGCATTGTTCTCGTAAAAGGCACAGAGCCGACAGAAGAACTTAAAAAAGAAATCCAAAACTATGTCAAAAAGCATACTGCTCCGTATAAATATCCGAGGATCGTTGTTTTCAGAGACAGTCTGCCAAAGACTGTAAGCGGAAAAATAATGCGTAACGAGCTGTAAGAGGAGTCTTAAAATGCAATACAAAAGAATAACTCTTCTTTGCGGTCACTACGGAAGCGGCAAGACAAATATCGCTTTGAACATGGCTTTTGATTTGAAAAATCAAAAAGACAATGTAGCTATCGCCGATCTTGATATTGTCAATCCGTATTTCAGAACAAAAGACAGCGCTGACGAGCTGAAGGAAAAAGGCATACGGCTGATCGTTTCCGAGTTTGCAAATTCTAATGTCGATATTCCTGCTCTGCCTCAGGATATGTACGCGATAACGGACGATAAAAATTTAAATACAGTAATTGATGTCGGCGGAGACGACAGGGGAGTGCTTGCTCTCGGAAGACTGAGCGACAAAATCATTGAAGAAAATAATTACAATATGTTTCTTGTTGTCAACTGCTACAGACCGCTGACAAGAAATGCGGACGAAACAATTGAAGTTCTTCGTGAAATGGAAATGTCGTGCAAGATTCGTTTTACCGGCATTGTAAACAATTCCAATTTAGGCGTTTTAACTACGCCGGAGGATGTTTTGAAATCGGTCGGATATGCTCAGGAAGTGTCTGAAAAAACTTCCCTTCCAGTAGTTGCAACGACAGTAGACGAAAATATATATTCATCCCTGACTGGAAAAATAGATGATCTTTTCCCTCTCAGGCTTCAAAAGAAAATAATATAAAGGAGATATCGGTATGGCAAAGTTAACTTTCAAAACCGACAACTGCAAAGGCTGCGGACTATGTGTGGATGTATGTCCAAAACAGGTTCTTGCTCTTGCAGAAGACAAAATCAACAAAAAGGGACATCATCCCGTTACCGCCGTCAATCCTGAGGCGTGTATAGGATGCGCGTTCTGCGCGACAATGTGTCCGGACTGCATAATCAAGGTTGAAAGGTGAGTGAAGAATATGTCAGATAAGGTATTGATGAAGGGCAACGAGGCAATCGCCGAAGCTGCCATTATTGCCGGATGTCGTCATTATTTCGGCTATCCCATTACTCCGCAGACTGAGATCGCTGCATATATGGCAAAGAAAATGCCTAAGATCGGCGGATGTTTCCTCCAGGCTGAAAGCGAGATCGCAGCTATCAATATGGTATACGGCGTATCTTCAACAGGAAAGAGGGTAATGACCTCCTCTTCAAGCCCCGGAATTTCTCTTAAAGGTGAGGGACTTTCTTACCTTGCAGGCTCGGATCTTCCTGCTCTTGTTGTCAATGTGCAGCGCGGCGGCCCCGGACTTGGCGGTATTCAGCCCAGTCAGTCGGACTATTTCCAGTCTACAAGAGGCGGCGGACACGGCGACTACAGAATGATAGTTCTTGCGCCTGCATCAGTTCAGGAAATGGCTGAGCTTACCATCAAAGGCTTTGAGCTTGCAGATGAATACAGAATGACAGCTATGATCCTTGCCGACGGTACAATGGGTCAGATGATGGAGCCGGTTGAGCTTGATCTTGAAGTTAAACCCATGCCCGAAAAACCTTGGACAACTACCGGCACAAAGATGCAGAGAGAACACAATATCGTAAATTCTCTTTCTCTTGTTCCCGAAGAGCTTGAACAGCTCAATATCGAAAGATATGAAAGATATAAGGTTATTGAAGAAAAAGAAACGAGATACGAAGAATACATGGTCGATGATGCAGATATTTGCATCGTAGCATTCGGTATTGCCGCAAGAGTTTCCAAAAATGCTGTCAACGAAGCAAGAAAAATGGGAATCAAAGCCGGTATGATTAGACCTGTCACACTCTGGCCTTTCCCGAAAGCGCCGTTTGAAAAAGCGGCTGAGCATGTTTCAAGATTCATCAGCGTCGAGCTTTCGATGGGACAGATGATTGAAGATGTTAAGCTTGCAACCGGATGTAAAGTTCCCGTAGAGCTTTGCAACCGTGTCGGCGGAATGATCCCTTCGCCTGAACAGGTTCTTGAAGCAATCGTTAAAGCAAGCAAAGAAATCGGAGGTGCAAAATAATGGTTGTATTTGATAAACCCCATGCGCTTACAGATGTGCCTATGCACTATTGCCCCGGCTGTACGCACGGTATAGTTCACCGTCTTGTTGCCGAAGCAATTGACGAGCTTGGTATCGAGGGCAAAACGATAGGTATTGCACCTGTCGGCTGTTCCGTAATGGCATATAATTATTTTAACTGCGACATGATCGAAGCTGCTCACGGCAGAGCTCCTGCCGTTGCCACAGGCGTAAAAAGAGCGGATCCTGATAATCATATCGTCTTCACATATCAGGGTGACGGCGACCTTGCCTCGATCGGCATGGCTGAAACAGTTCATTCTGCCGCAAGAAACGAAAATATCACTGTTATTTTCATCAACAACGCAATTTACGGAATGACAGGCGGACAGATGGCTCCGACTTCGCTTCCCGGACAGGTGACTCAGACTTCACCTTACGGCAGAGATGTAAATCACTGCGGTTATCCGATCAGAGTTTGCGAAATGCTTTCTGAGCTTGAAGGTCCTGAATATCTCGAAAGAGTAACGGTAAACAATGTTAAGAATATTAAAAATGCCAAGAAGGCTATAAAAAAAGCTTTCCAGAATCAGATAGATAAAAAAGGCTTTTCGCTTGTTGAAGTCGTATCTTCTTGCCCGACAAACTGGGGAATGACTCCGCAGCAGGCTCTTAAATGGATCGACGACAATATGCTTCCGTACTATCCTCTTGGAGTTTATAAGGACAGATCAGCACAAAAGGAGGAAGCAAAATGAGCACAGTAAACTATTTGTTTTCAGGTTTCGGCGGACAGGGTATTCTTTTTGCCGGTAAATTTATTGCATATAAAGGTCTTATCGAAGACAAGCAGGTCAGCTGGCTCCCGTCTTACGGCCCTGAAATGAGAGGCGGCACAGCAAGCTGCAGCGTTATCGTAAGCGATGAAAATGTCGGCTCTCCAATTGTTTCAAACCCCGATATTCTTGTTGCGATGAATCTTCCGTCACTTGACAGATATGAAAAGAGCGTAAAACCCGGCGGCAAGATTTTCCTTGATTCGTCACTTATTGAAAGAAAAGTTGAGCGCGACGATGTTGAAGTTTATTATATTCCAGCAACTCAGATGGCGTCGGATAATAAGACTCCGACTCTTGCTAATATGATAATCGTCGGCAAAATCCTTTCCGTCCTCGGCGAATGTGATGACGAAGGACTTAAGAAAGCGCTTGGAAAGGTTATTTCCGCAAAACACGCCGATATGCTTGATGTCAACCTAAAGACGATCAAACTCGGCGCAGAAATATAAGGAGAGATATTTATGCAGATCAAGATCACTAAAACTTCCACACCAAAGGAAAAACCCTTTGGAAAAGAGCTTGGCTTCGGCAAAATATTTACCGACCATATGTTCCATATGAAATACAGCAGAGAAAAAGGCTGGTACGATGCGGAGATCATTCCGTTTGGTTACCTTTCTATTCATCCTGCTTCAACAGTGCTGCATTACGGCTCTGAGATTTTCGAAGGACTTAAAGCGTATCGCACAAAGAGCGGCGATGTTCAGCTTTTCAGACCTATTGAAAACATTAGAAGAATGAACAATTCCGCCGATAGACTTTGCCTTCCTCAGATTCCGGAAGAAGATGCGCTTGAGATATATAAGACGTTTGTTGCTTTCGAAAAAGACTGGACTCCTTATGATGAAGGAACATCCCTTTATCTTCGTCCTTTCATGTTCGGAAACGATGAATCTCTTGGCGTTCATGCCGTACACAATGCTGACTTTTACATCATCGCTTCTCCCGTAGGCAGCTACTATAAAGAGGGTATCAACCCTGTTAAAATCATGATTGAAGACGAAGATGTAAGAGCAGTCAGAGGCGGCACGGGCTATGCAAAATGCGGCGGAAACTACGCAGCGTCAAACAGAGCAGGCGAGAGAGCCGAGCAGAAGGGATATTCCCAGGTTCTTTGGCTTGACGGTGTAGAGAGAAAGTACATTGAAGAAGTCGGCGCAATGAATGTTATGTTCAAAATTAACGGAGAGATCGTAACACCTGCGCTCACAGGTTCGATCCTTCCCGGCATTACGAGAAAATCCTGCCTTGAGCTTCTGAAAAACGAAGGCTATAAAGTCAGCGAAAGACTTCTCAGCGTTGAAGAGCTTACAAACGCTATGAAAGAGGGAACACTTGAAGAAGCATGGGGATGCGGAACTGCCGCAGTTGTTTCTCCGATCGGCGAGCTTTGCTATAAAGACATGAAGTATACTGTCAACGGCGGTAAAATCGGCGAAGTTACACAGAAACTCTACGATACTCTTACAGGTATTCAGTGGGGAAAAATCGAAGATAAATACGGCTGGACAGTAAAACTTTAATTTAAACGGGCAGAGAGTGTTGACTGAATATTCTCTGCTTGTTTGTTTTTCGTCAATTCCCAAAGTAAATTCCACAGTAGGACGAGGGGCGGAAAACAGTGTGGGAAAAGCGGAAATTAGACCGGGAAACGGGTGAAAAGGCAAATAAAAATGGGAAAACAGAGGTTCAAAACGAAAAGAAAGCAAAGGGA
>JAFSTS010000088.1 GCA_017445685.1 Clostridia bacterium
GCTATAAAGGAATATTTTCCGTCGGATTTTGTCACAAGATCTTCAAATCATGTCAGCGTCAAGCTGACAGACCCCAAAATGCTCGAACAGTTCGAGACGGGAAAAAGAAAAGCTATCGAGGAGTCGAGAACTCTCGCAAGGCTTGACGACATTGAAAATGTCACAGATGTTTACGATTGCTTTGAAGAAAACAACACGGCGTATATCGTAATGGAGTATCTCGAGGGTATCACGCTTAAAGATCTGCTCAAGCAAAAGGGAAAGCTGACTTACGAGCAGGCAGTCAATCTGATTTTCCCTGTCATCAATTCCCTTGAAAAAGTACACCGTCAGAATCTTATACACAGGGATATTTCGCCTGACAACATTTTTCTTTGCAGCGACGGAAAAATCAAGATACTTGATTTCGGCTCGGCAAGATATGCGCTCAATCACCAGGAAAAAACTTACACTATCGTTTTAAAACACGGATATGCTCCTGTAGAGCAGTATTCTGCCCGTTCGGCTCAGGGGCCTTGGACTGATGTTTATGCCGTTGCGGCCACCTTCTACCGAATGATAACCGGTGTAAAACCCCTCAATTCTTTCGAAAGAGTCAACAACGACACCATGAAATCTCCCAAAGAGCTTGGAGTTCAACTTCCTGATTATGTTGACGACGCAATAATGAAAGCTCTGTGCGTAGACAGCAAGTTCAGAACGCAGGATATGACTGAATTTAAACGCGATCTTTCGGGAGCAGTTCAGAGGCAGAACAGATACAAGGACGAACTGTATAAAGACAGGCCTATCCGTCAGTACACCCCAAATCCGTCGGAAAACGACGAAAAAAGCAAGGCAGGGCTGATCGTTGCAATTGCTGCAATTTTAATATCGGTTATTGTAATCGCGGCGGTGCTGATCTTTGCAAAAAAAGGCTCAGACGAAACTGAGGTCACAACTTCTTCTCAGGCAACGACGCTTGAAGAAAAAACTGTTGCTACAACTGCTCCTCCGACAACGGCAGAACCCGAGACGACGACCGAGCCTGAAACTACGGCTGCGCCCGATCCCTCGATGAAGCTTGTTGTAAACGGCGAGGAAGCCGACAGGATAACGGTCGCATACATTGAAACGCTGTCTCTCGTTCTTGAAAATATTCCTGAGGACGCAGGAGATATCAAGGTTGAGATAGAAGACGAAGAAATCGTCAGCGTGAATGTCGTAGGAAATCTTTTAAGCAGATTTATCCCGATGACCGAGTTTTCGGTAACATTCACCGGAAAGTCAAAGGGCAGTACCACTGCAACATTTTATCTTGAAAACTACCCCGAAGTTTCACTGAGTGTGCCTGTTGATGTAATTTTGACGATCGTACCGGAAAGGACGACTCAAGAAGAATAATTTTTCACCCCGTCAATATTTATTGTATTGGCGGGGTTTTTCCTGCCGGCAGGGCAGGTGATTATTTTGAAAAAAAGACTTTTTGTTCTTTTTTGTTTCGCAGCGATTTTTGCCGCGCTGTATTTTTCTTACGCATTTTTGGCGTTCAACAAATATTCCGAAAAGGAAACGACAATCGACATTCCCGAAAATCTGAAATATTTTTTCAGCGAATATGATCTGAACAGTTTCGAAAAAGTCGACGAGATCGAAATGCCTTACACTCTCGGTACGGGAGAAAAAATACAAAGTGTTCGAGAATATTTTCAAAACGAAAAAACAGACGAAAGACTTATCAGAATTTCAAACAAGGACAACGGAAAATTTCTCAAAGGATATTATCTTTCTTCCTATTGCGGATGTGTTTACTACGACGACAAAACAATGAAGCTCTTTGGTAAAAATACGGACAAAATCTACTTTTTCAAAAACTCAAAGCTGAAATACATAAGTAAAACAAAAATTTGCAAAAGACTTTATTCAAGCGTGTATGTCATCACTTATTTTGACGAAAACGCCAAGAGGATCGCTCTTGAGACCCAGACTGCTTACCTTAACGGAAATGTAAGGGCAGTACGCTTTCTCTACAACAGACACTACACCGAAAACTTTCTTCCCCAAAGCCGCAGAAGATTTGAAAAATCCCTGTATTCATAAAGCTGTTTTCGAAAGCTTTTGCCGTTGACAATAACGCTTGTAACTGATATAATAAGTTAATGACAAAATTAAAACATGAGGTAAAATTATGTGTGGAATAGTAGGATATATCGGATATAATCAGGCGACGCCCATTCTTCTTAACGGTTTGAGCAGGCTTGAATACAGAGGCTACGATTCGGCAGGTGTTGCGGTTTTCGGAAAAGACGGCATCGTCAAAGCCAGAAGCGAGGGTAAGCTTGTCAACCTCAAAAAGAAGACCGAAAGCGTCGATGTTTCGGGAACTGTCGGTATCGGACATACCCGCTGGGCGACACATGGCGAACCGAATGAGACTAACTGCCATCCCCATACGAGCATGGGAGGAAAATTTGTCGTTGTCCACAACGGGATCATTGAAAACTATGATGTGATCAAAAAGCAGCTCATTGAAAACGGAATAGTATTTTCCTCCGAAACCGATACTGAGGTTGTTCCCCAACTGCTTGAATACTACTATGACGGCGATCTTTTGGAAGCCGTAAGAAAAGTCACCAACGAGCTGACAGGCTCTTATGCTCTGGGTATTCTCTGTGAAGATTTCCCTGACAGGATCGTTGCCGCAAGAAAATCCAGCCCTCTGATAGTTGCAAAGGGTGAAAAAGAGAACTTTATAGCTTCCGACATTTCCGCCATTCTTGACTACACAAAGACTTATACGACTCTTGAAGACGGCGATATAGTTGAGCTTAAGAACGATCAGGTCAGACTTTTTGACAAAGATCTCAACGAAAAAGAGATAAACTTTGTTGTAACCGACCTTGATCTTTCCGCTGTGATGAAGAACGGTTTTGACCACTTCATGCTCAAGGAGATCAACGAACAGCCGGAAAAAATAAAGGGTCTGTACGATGAATATGTATCAAACGGCAAGGTGAATCTGCCTGAGCTTGAAAAGCTGTCCGACTGCCTTGAAAACTGCGAAAAAATCTATGCTGTTGCGTGCGGCTCGGCTTACCATACATCAATTGCCGGCAAATATGTCATAGAACAGTTCAGCCGTATCGGCGTTGAAATAGACATCGCTTCCGAGTTCAGATACAGGTCGCCCATCCTTAACGAGAAAACTCCTGTCATCATCATCAGCCAGAGCGGCGAAACCGCCGACTCCATAGCCGCGCTGAGAATGGCAAAGCAGCACTCTGCGCCTGTCATCGGAATCGTCAATGTTGTCGGAAGCACCATATACAGAGAAAGCGATTGTGTCCTTTACACAAAAGCCGGTCCCGAAATTGCTGTTGCAACGACCAAGGGCTATGCTACTCAGCTTATGATGTTCTATTTCCTTGCGCTTTATCTTGCAGAGAAAAAAGGTACGCTTTCAAAAGAACAGATAGCGTCTTACTGCGCTGAGCTTGAAACGCTTCCCGGCAAGGCGGAAAGGCTGATCAAAAACACCGAAACGATCCAAAAATATTCCGAACAATACAAGTCCTCAAAAAACTTTTTCTTCATCGGCAGAAATACTGACTATGCCGCCGCAATGGAGGCTTCCCTGAAAGTCAAGGAGATAAGCTATATCAGCTCCGACGCATACGCTTCGGGAGAGCTCAAGCACGGCACTATCGCTCTTATTGACAAAGGTACGCCGGTAATTTCCTTCTGCGCGAACAAGAGGCTTTTTGAAAAAGCCTGGTCAAATGCAGAGGAAGTTGTTGCAAGGGGCGCTGATGTGATATGCGTCGTTTCCGAAAAAGATGAAGGGAAGATTCGCTCAGGCTACGGGAAGATCGTGCTTGAAGATATCTGCGACGAATTTTCCACAATGCTTGAAGTCATCGCCATGCAGATTTTTGCCTACTATATTGCCAAGGGCAACGGCTGCGACATTGACAAACCGAAAAACCTTGCAAAATCGGTAACTGTTGAGTAAAAAAATATTAAAAAAAGGGTTGATATTTTCAAAAAACCGTGGTATAATACCATTTGTTAGATTAAGCTATTGACAAAAGAGTGGGTTTTGCCCGCTCTTTTGTGTTGTTAGCGCAACCGAAAAAGATGAACTGGAGGTGTGAATATGGCTTCGGATTCAAAGGGCGGCACAGTCGGCATAGTGTGGAATATTGCCGAGCCGATAGCGGAAAAACTCGGCTTAACGCTTTGGGATATCAGATTTGTCAAGGAGGGCGCGTCGTGGTATCTTCGCGTTTTTATCGACAAAGAAGGCGGCGTTTCGATCGACGACTGCGTTGATATGTCCCATGCTTTGAACGATCCGCTTGATGAAGCTGACCCGATCGCGCAAAGCTATTGCCTTGAAGTCAGCTCGCCCGGAATTGAAAGGGAACTCAAAAGAGATTTTCATTTCGAAAAAATGACGGGCAGAAAAATCAATATCCGTCTTATCAGACCGGATGAAAACAAGCAAAAAGAATTTAACCACGCTCTTTTGCAGGGCTACGGGAACGGCGAAATAAGCGTGCTTCTCGAAGACGGCAGCGAAAGAAAATTTGACAAAAAAACTGTCGCGTGGGTCAAGTTAGATGATTTTGAAGACTAAAGAAAGGATAGATCAAAAAAATGAACAGTGAATTTTTTGAAGCAGTGAAGCTTCTTGAAAAGGAAAAAGGAGTTCCGGCAAATCTTCTCTGCGAGAGGATCCAGCAGGCGCTTATCGTAGCTCTCAGAAACGATTACAACAAAAAGGAAGTCGTTTTCTGCGAGATCGATCCGCAGACCGAGACCATGAGAGTCTGGCTGAGAAAGAATGTTGTCGAAGCAGTCGAAGATCCCGACACGGAAATCACAGTTGATGAAGCCAGAAGATACCAGTCAAATGTGATCGCAGGCGACATAATTGAAATTGAAATGCAGTCCAAGGAGTTCAGCCGTGTTGCCGCCCAGACTGCAAAGCATGTTATCCGTCAGGGGATCAGGGAAGCTGAAAGAGGACAGATCATGGAAGAGTTCCAGAAGCGTTATCAGGAGCTTGTTACCGCAAAGGTCTACAGTGTCGACCCCGAAACGGGCAACGCAATTGTTGAGATCGGAAAATCCGAGGCGCTTCTTCCCAAGGGTGAACAGGTTCCCGGAGAAGTTCTAAAAGAAGGCGAGCTTACAAAGGTTTTCATCGTTGATGTCCGTGTAAGCGAAAGAGGCGGCCCGAAGGTAATGATCTCAAGGACACATCCCGGTCTTGTCAGAAGACTTTTTGAAGCGGAAGTTCCCGAAATCTATGACGGTATCGTTGAGATCAAGTCTGTTTCCAGAGAGGCAGGCTCAAGAACAAAGATCGCCGTTTACAGCGCCGACGAAAATGTTGATCCCGTCGGAGCCTGTATAGGACCGAGAGGCACGCGTGTGGAAAGAATTGTCGATTCCCTCAACGGAGAAAAAATCGACATCATCAAATACAGCGACGACCCGAAGGAATTTATCAGCGCTGCTCTTGCTCCGTCGGAAGTTATCGGAGTTGATATCGACGATGAGAGCGTAAAGAGCTGTCATGTTATCGTGCCCGATTCACAGCTTTCTCTTGCAATCGGCAACAAGGGTCAGAACGCAAGACTTGCCGCAAAGCTTACAGGATGGAAAATTGATATCCGCGCAGAAAGCGGCGTAGGCAGAGAGGAAAACGAAACAGAAGAATAATTGTTCGGAGTGATAGACTATGGCTGCAAAAAAAATACCGATGAGAAAATGTCTCGGCTGCAACGAAATGAAGGAAAAAAGATCGCTCATAAGAGTCGTCAGAGATCCTCAGGGCGAGATATCGCTTGATTTGACGGGTAAAAAGTCGGGCAAAGGCGCGTACATCTGCCGAAGCGTCGAGTGTTACAAGTCAGCCGTAAAGTCAAAGCGTTTTGAAAAAGCTTTTTCCTGCGCAATACCGAAAGAAGTATATGAAAAAATGCAGGAGGAGCTTGAAAGAAGTGAATGATAAATTTTTTGACACCATGGGTCTTTGCAGGCGTGCCGGCAGGCTTAGCTGGGGACGCGAAAGCTCAAAGGAGTCAATAAGGTTTCGCAAAGCAAAGCTGATAATTGTTTCTTCCGACGCGTCCGAAAGGATAAAAAGAGAGTTTCAAAATCTCTCCGGGGAGTACGAGGTTGAAATAATCTTTTTGGAGGAGACGATGGAAAAAATCAAAAACAGTATCGGACTTTCAGCCGGAGTAGTAACTGTCAATGATGAAGGCTTTGCAAAGCTTATGAAGAAAAACCAATAATCAACGGGGAGGTAATGTAATGGTAATTAAATATAAACTCAGCGATGTCGCAAAAGATTTTAACAGGCAAAACAAGGATATTATCGAACTGCTTGCAAAACATATTGACGGCCCCAAGAAAAAAGCGACAAATGCTCTTGAGGACAAGGAGCTTGACATTGTCTTTGAAGTTATGACGCAGGAAAACTCCGTAGAGAGCTTTGAAAGCTATTTTGCTACTCAGACTGTCAAGGAAAAAGCGCCGCAGGAGCCTGAAAAAGAGGAAAAGGCGCAAACAGCTCAAAAAGCTGAAAAGCCGCAGGAGTCTTCCGGCACTAAGACAGACGGCAAAAAGGACGCAGCTCAGACGCAGCAGAAGAAAAAGGATTCACAGCGTCCTATGCAGGCGAGAACGAAGGGCGAGACGAGAACGATCAATACCCGCGCAGACGATGTTGATTTGGAAAAATATAATGAACGCTATGAAAACATGGCGTCGTCAAACAAACAGCCTAAGGATAATGTTTCAACTAAGCAGAAGCTCAGGCAGAAATCTCAGCAGTACAACCGTCAGGGTATGCGCTCCAGACGCCGCGAAACAGAAGCCGACAGGCTCAAGAGGATCGCCGCTGAAAGAGCTAAAAGACCTCAGATGGTTATTAAAGTTCCCGATGAAATAACCGTCGGAGACCTTGCTGCGAAGCTGAAAATGACGGCGGCAGAAGTTATCAAAAAGCTGTTCGCTTTCGGAGTTATGGCGAATGTCAACCAGACTATTGATTACGACACGGCAGAGATAGTTGCAACGGAGCTTGGCGCAAAGGTTGAAAAGGAAGTCGTCGTAACGATCGAGGAAAGAATTATCGACGACAGCGAAGACGATGAGGCAGCTCTTGAAAGCAGATGCCCGGTAGTCGTCGTCATGGGCCACGTAGACCATGGTAAAACTTCAATTCTCGACACTATCAGAAATACATCTGTCACTAACACAGAGGCAGGCGGTATCACACAGCATATCGGCGCGTATATGGTCGATGTCGGCGGAGAAAAAATCACCTTTCTTGACACTCCCGGTCATGCCGCGTTTACCTCAATGCGCGCAAGAGGCGCAATGGCAACGGATATTGCAGTGCTCGTTGTAGCCGCGGACGACGGTATCATGCCGCAGACTATCGAAGCTATCAATCACGCCAAAGCCGCAGGAGTCAGCATTATAGTTGCTATCAATAAAATGGACAGACCCGACGCTTCTCCCGAAAGAGTCATGCAGCAGCTCACTGAACATGAGATAGTGCCTGAGGAGTGGGGCGGCGATGTAATTTGCGTACCTGTTTCGGCAAAAACGGGAATGAATATCGACAAGCTTCTTGAATCCATTTTGCTTGTTGCAGAGATGAAAGAGCTCAAGGCTAATCCCAACAGAGCCGCAAAAGGTGTTATCATCGAGGCAAGACTTGACAAGGGCAGAGGACCTATTGCAACCCTTCTCGTTCAAAACGGAACTCTTCATTCGGGCGACACTATCGTTGCGGGTTCCGCTGTTGGCAGAGTCAGGGTAATGACAAATGAAAACGGTAAAAAAGTCAATTCCGCAGGTCCGTCCGTTCCCGTTGAGATCATGGGACTTGACGATGTTCCGCAGGCAGGCGACACATTCGATGCCGTAAGCGATGAAAAACTTGCAAGAGCTCTTGTTGAGCAGAGAAAGCAGAAAGCAAAAGAGGAAAAATTCAACGCCGTTGAAAAAGTCACTCTCAGCAATCTCTTTGATTCCATTCAGCAGGGCGAGATGAAAGAACTCAACATCGTTGTAAAAGCCGATGTTCAGGGCTCGGCGGAAGCTGTTAAACAGAATCTTGAAAAACTTTCCAACGATGAAGTCAAGGTCAAGGTCATCCACAGCGGCGTAGGCGCGATCAGTGAAAGCGATGTAATGCTTGCAAATGCTTCCGGCGCTATCATCGTAGGATTTAATGTAAGACCTGACGCTGTTGCGTCATCTAATGCAGAACGGGACAATGTTGAAATTCGAACCTACAGGATAATATACGACTGTATCGAAGAAGTTCAGGACGCTATCAAAGGTATGCTTGCTCCGAAATTCAGAGAGAGCGTTATCGGAAACGCCGAAGTTCGAAATGTTATCCGCATTTCTTCTGTCGGCAACATTGCAGGCTGCTATGTCACAAGCGGCAAAGTTACAAGAAATGCAAAAATCAGAGTCATCCGTGACGGAATCGTTATCGCAGAGGACGAAATTGCGTCGCTCAAGCGATTCAAGGACGATGTTAAGGAAGTCAACTCAAACTATGAGTGCGGCATCGGGCTCAACAAATATAACGACATCAAAGAAGGCGATGTTTTCGAAGTGTTCGTTATCGAGGAATACAGAGACTGATATAATCGGTCTTTATACAACAAAGGAAGTGTTTTTATGGCAGGTCACAGAGTCGGCAGGACAACTGAAGATATCAAGCGTGAGATAACCGCGATAATCCGTGAGCTCAAAGATCCGAGGATCAGCGGCAAAATGCTCACTGTGTTGAGAGTGGATGTCAGCAACGACCTGTCGTTTGTCAAGGTCTATGTCAGCGCGCTTGAAGGAATTGACGAAGCAAAGGTTGCCGTTGAGGGGCTAAAGAGCGCTACCGGCAGAATAAGGGGAGAGCTTGGCAGAAGACTCCATCTTCGAAAGAGCCCTGAAATCAAGTTTATTGCCGACGACTCTGTTGAACACGGAATGAAGATTTTTAAAATGCTCGACGATATAAGAGGAGGAGATGACGATGAAGGTAACTCTTGAAGAAGCGGCAAAAATGCTGCTTGAAAACGACAACATTGTCATCCTTTCCCACGAGCACCCCGACGGAGACACTCTCGGCTGCGCGTACGCGCTGAAAATCGCGCTCAACTCGCTTGGCAAAAAGGTCAAAACTCTCTGCGCCGACGAGCCGTCAAAGAAATATTCATATATGTTTCAGGGAATTGAAAACGACGACTTTGACGACGAACGATTTGTTGTCAGCGTCGATGTTGCGGATGACAAGCTGCTTGGAGACACCCTTCAGAGCAGATACATGGGAAAAATCGACCTTGTCATCGACCACCATGCCTCCAACAAGCTTGGATGTAAGTTTTCTTATGTTGATCCGTCGGCGGCTGCCGCTTGTGAGATCATCTACGAGCTTCTTCAAATCATCGGCATTCCCATCGACAAAAAAATTGCCGATTGTCTTTACACGGGACTCAGCACAGACACAGGCTGTTTTCGCTATTCAAACACGACGGCAAGGACGCTGAAAATGGCGGCGGAGCTTGTTGAACTTGGCGCGGATAACTTTTACATCAACACAGTCATGTTTGAGACAAAAAGCAGGACTTATATGCGTCTTGAAACGCTTGTGATGGAAAAAATGCAGATGTATTTTGACGATAAATGCTGCCTTGCGTACATCACCCGGGATATGTATGAAAAAAGCGGATCAAACGAAAACGAAACGGATCCCATCGCTTCTAAAACACGCCAGATCGAAGGCGTTCTTGTCGGAGTTACGCTCAGGGAAAAAGCTGACGGCTCTTTCAAGGTTTCCGTAAGAACTAACGGAGATCTTGACGCTTCCGAGATCTGCGCCTGTCTCGGAGGCGGAGGTCACCCGAAGGCGAGCGGCTGTCAGGTGGACGGCCCTCTTGAAGAGGCAAAGGGAAAAATGCTTGATGTCGTCAAAAAGTTTCTTTAAGCATACCGCACATATACGAACCCGATTTTAGCGGACTAATTTTGTGTTATGCTGTGTTAAAATACTCGGAAATCCGTCAGGATTTCCTGCGTTTTTGCCTTGCATAACCCCAAATTCGTCTTCCGATAAAATTCTGCGACCTGAAACGAGGGCGTTTTTGAGCAGGATTTTGTGCGGAGGACGAAGGCGGGCTGCCGCCCGGCAAGGACGACAAGCAACATAATGACGAAAACACGCCGTTTCAGGCGTGTTCGTATGTGTGCGTTATGCTTATGATGATTGACAAACTGCTAAACGGCTTGATATACTAAAACAAAAAAAGGGGAGAAAACCATGCTGGAAAAGATTAAAAAAGTTCTCAACATCTTATCTATCATCACATCTTTGGCGTTGATAGTAA
>JAFSTS010000014.1 GCA_017445685.1 Clostridia bacterium
GGGTGTTGCTCTGAAAGTAAACGACTCGGTAACAGTTGAAAGCGGAAATTCAATCATTATCTCAACTCAAAGCGATGCGATCAAGACTTCAAATTCAGATATTTCTTCAAAGTCAAATCAGCGCGGAACAGTTTCGATAATCGGCGGTCATGTTGATATCTACGCAGCGGGCGACGGTATCAGCGCAGCATATAACGCGGAAATCTCTCAGGCAGAAGAAGCGACAGTTGTATATATCTTCACAGGCTCTGAATCCTCTTATACGACATCTCAGCCGGATTCGACCAAGGGTATCAAGGTTTCCAATGAACTGATAATCAGCGGCGGCTCGGTAAATGTTACAAGCGCGGACGACGGACTTCACGCAAATGCAAATGTCGAGCTTGAAAACGGCGAATCGTCAAGCGGAAACATCACTATTTCGGGCGGCACAGTAACGCTTGACTGCGCAGACGACGGAATCCACGCAGACGGCGAACTGACGATCAGCGACGGCACGGTAAATGTAAACGAATCCCACGAGGGACTTGAAGGTAATGTTATCAACATCAGCGGCGGAACGACTTATGTTTACGGTGATGACGATGCGGTAAACGCCTCCAAGGGCAACAGTACTCCTCTTATCAACATCACAGGCGGATATCTTGAGGTTGAAACTCCTCAGGGCGACACAGACGCAGTAGATTCAAACGGCAACATTACCATGACAGGCGGATTTGTCCTTGTCAAAGGCGGAGCGCAGATGGGCGGTATGGCAGGCTCGGTTGACGCAGACGGTACAGTTACGGTAACCGGCGGCACAATAATAGCTCTCGGCGGAGTTACTTCAACACCGTCAAGCAATTCGGTTGCGACTTATATCACATCAAGCGGCACGCTTTCGTCAGGAGAATACACATTAACCGATTCCTCAGGCAGCGAAATAGCCACCTTCACGCTTGACGGCTCTTACAGCTTCGGATGGATCTCATCCGATCAGATGACAGTAGGCGAGACATACACGCTTTCCTGCAACGGCTCGGAGGTTCTCACATGGACTCAGTCTTCACAAATCGAAGGCAGCGCAGGCAACATGGGCATGGGCGGCATGGGAGGCTTCGGCAGGGGCAATATGCAGGGTAATATGCAGGGCGAATCAGGTGAAATGATGCAGGGAGGTTACGGCTCCCGCAGTATGTAAAAAGAAAAGAGGTTACAAAAATGAAAATTCTTTTTGCAGCTCCCGACAGGGACTTGGTTAAATGCTACCAAAACCTTTTGTCTAATGACGAAGTCAGCGTACAGACGGCTTATGACGGAGCGCAGGCTTTAACAAAACTCAGTGAAGAAAGGTTTGACCTGCTCATCGTCAGTCAGGACATTCCGCGAATCAGCGCGAGAGAAATAGTAAACTTCTGCAACAAAAATGAAATCCTCGTGATAGTTCTGATGATGGAAAGCGTAAGGCTCAAGACGCTGATGGATGAAGTGCTTGCAAACGCTTACCTTCAGCTTCCGTTCACTCCGGAAGAGCTTGAAAGCGTAATAAGCGGTGTTGAAGAAAAGAAAGCTGTTGGCGAAAATGTTTCGGAAGACGAATTTAATCTTGATATTGAAAACTTTTCCGTAAACGGTGTCAGGCTTACAAGCAACGAAATAGATGTTCTTATAAAACTCCACAAGGGAGAGTTTGTGATCGGTGAAAAAGATATGCTCTATATCGAATCGCTAAAATCCAAGCTCTCCCTAACGGGAGGAAAAGAAAGAATCAGATACGAAAAAAATAACGGATATAAGTGGGTGACAAAAAATGAACAAAGCTAAAAAAAGGTTTGTTTTATACGCGGTAGTTTCGATCTTTGTTCTGCTGAGCGTTATATTGGGGATTATCAACTGTCTCAACTTCACCATGGCGGCGCAGGACGCGGATATCATCACTGAAAATATAGCCTCCCATAACGGTGAATTTGGAAAGCAGAATGAAAGCTTTGATCTCTTTGCTCCCGGTCAGGAAAACGGACAGCTTCAAAATTCGGAAGACTTCGCAAGAATGGGACCTATGGGACCCGATTCTCCTGAAACGAATAAATCCGTCAGATTCTTCACAGTCAGCTTTGACGATTCGTCAAAAGGAAAAATCGTTGCCTTCAAAATATCGGCAATAGACGAGGAGGAAGCGATCTCGTGGGCGCAAAGTCTTGTCAATGAAAGCACAGGCTGGACTCACGGAACTTACCGCTACAGAGTTTATGAGCAGGGAAATAAAACTTATGTAACAGTCATCGATCAGGGCAGGGAAATGCTGTCAGCTTACAGGATACTGATTTTCTCCGTCTTCGGCACAATAGCGGGAGCGCTTTTGAGCTTCTTTATATTGAAAACTGCGGCAAAGAAGCTGTTTTCCCCGATCGAAGAAGCGGACAGGAAACAAAAACAGTTTATTCTCAACGCCGAAAAGGAATTTAAACTTCCTCTGACCGTGATCAGCGCCAATGCTGAGATAATTGAAAGGGAAAGCGGACCGACGGATCAGACAAGATCCATACACCGTCAGGTGAGACGTATGGATACCCTGGTCAGAAATGTGATGTATCTGACAATGTATGAAAACGAAAACCTTGAAAAAACCTCGTTCAATCTGTCGGAGCTTCTTAATCAGACGATTGACAGAAACAAGGAAAGGTTTTCAAAACGGGATTTAGATCTCAGAACGGATATTCAGCCGGACATTCTTTTCAGCGGCGAAATCGAATCCGTAAAGCAGATGTTAAACGAGCTTGTTGAAAACGCAATGAAATATGCTCAAAGCTATGTTTTATTCACTTTGAAAAAAGAGAACTCAAGAATAAAACTTGTTTCTCAAAATGCAACGGAGCTGCCGTCAGGCTCGGCGGATGAAGCGTTTGACCGCTTCACTGTTCTTGACAATGCGCAGCCGGGAAGCGTAGGACTCGGACTCTCCTATGTAAAAGACACCGTCAAAAAGCATAATGGCAGAGTAACTGCCAAAGTGGCAGATTCAGCTTTCACAATACAGATAGACCTTTGATCAGGGGGTGAGGAAAATGACACAGACCTCGTCGATAAAAACAGCAAATGTAATTTCTCCGTCTGCCAAGAGGACGGCGGCGCAGTCTCCGACAGCCGCCCCTACGACTACCAACAAAGATAACCCGATAGTCGTCATGAAAAGGTACGAGCTGAAATATATTCTCAACGCGCAGCAGCTTGCACATTTGAGAAAAAGCCTTGAGGGTCATATGCAGATCGACCAGTTCGGTAAGACCTCAATAGCTTCTCTCTATTACGATACTCCCGATTATCTTTTGATCAGAACTTCCGTGGAAAAGCCGGAATTTAAAGAGAAGATAAGACTTCGTTCCTATGGACTTGCAACAAACGATTCACCTGTGTTTCTTGAACTGAAAAGAAAAGCGTACGGTATCGTCTATAAAAGGCGGGTCAAAACGACGATAC
>JAFSTS010000089.1 GCA_017445685.1 Clostridia bacterium
ATGAGAAACAGCTTGATTTGATTTACATAATCGGGCTTATTTTGGTAAAAACAAAAATGAAAAAAGTTTTCAGGAGGAGGAGATTTTATGATACAGGAAGACACGATAAAGCTTTTAAAAGAATGTGATGCAGGGATAAAAATGGGTGTAAGCTCCCTGAGCGATATGATTTCTTTTGTCAAGGATGAGAGGATGAAAAAGATACTTGAAGACAACAGAGCTTCACACGAAAGAATTGACGAGGATCTGCAAAATCTTCTTTCGAGGTATCAGGACGACGGAAAAGACCCGAGCGCAGTCGCAAAGTCGATGTCATGGATGAAGACCAACATGAAGATGATGGTTGACAATTCCGACGCGACCGTTGCCGATTTGACAGTTGACGGATGCGATATGGGCGTAAAAAGTCTGAGCAAGTATTTGAACAAATACAAGGCGGCTGACGAAAAATCAAAGGATCTGGCAAAAAGACTGATCAAGCTTGAATCGGATCTTTCGGTCGATATGAGAGAGTTTTTATAGGCTGCTGCATTTAGCGAAAAACATCAAAGCTGCAATAAATAAAATGAGTTACTATGTGACTGCGGCCTCTTTACCGTTTTTTCTTTTTTAACATCTTATTGCCAAAAACCGTATATTAACGCTTTGATTCGTCGTTTTTTCTCCCTCGGACATACCTTTGTATTGTCTTTGGTCAAAGAAAACGCCGTTTTCATCTAAATGCAACAGCCTTGATTCTGCGTGCCGCTGCATTCAGCAAACCACCCACCACTTTATTTATAAAAAAAGATGAAAAAATAATTTAATTGTGATATAATGTTCTATATATCTTTTACGGAGAAAAATATGGAACACAAAAAAATCATTGTCAAAGGCGCACGAGAACACAACTTAAAAAATGTCGATGTTGAAATACCAAGGGACAAGCTTGTGGTTTTCACGGGACTTTCAGGTTCCGGAAAATCCTCGCTTGCTTTCGATACGATATATGCCGAGGGTCAAAGACGATATATCGAGTCGCTTTCCTCTTACGCAAGGCAGTTTCTCGGTCAGATGGATAAACCCGATGTGGATTATATTGAAGGACTGTCTCCTGCAATTTCCATTGATCAAAAAACAACATCCAAAAATCCGCGTTCAACTGTCGGCACTGTAACGGAAATATACGACTATATCCGTTTGCTTTATGCAAGGATAGGCGTTCCGCACTGTCCGATCTGCAATAGAGTGATCTCAGCTCAAAGCGTTGATCAGATCGTTGAAAAGATACTGAAGCTGGACGAAGGCGTTAAATTTCAAATTATGGCTCCCATCGTCCGCGGAAGAAAAGGCGAACATCAAAAGGAGTTTGAAAACGCTCAAAAGTCCGGCTTTGTCAGGGTCAGAGTTGACGGTGAAATATATAATCTGTCCGACAAGATATCGCTTGAAAAAAATAAAAAGCACAATATCGAAATCATCGTTGACCGACTTGTGATGAAAGACGGTATAAGGGGCAGAATAGCCGATTCGGTTGAATCTGCCTGTAAGATAGCTTCGGGAAATGTCCTTGTTGATGAGATAGACGGTGAGGAAATGCTCTTTTCTCAAAACTATGCCTGTCCCGAACATGGCGTCAGCATAGAGGAATTGTCTCCGAGAATGTTTTCCTTTAACAGTCCTTTTGGCGCTTGCAGCGAATGTGACGGACTCGGCTTTAAAATGAGTGTAGACCCAAGACTTGTCATTCCCGATAAAAATCTTTCGCTCAATCAGGGCGCGATCAAGGCGAGCGGATGGTCTACGGACAGCGGCTCGATTGCTAAAATGTATTTTGCGGCAATCGCCGATAAATACGGCTTTACTCTCGACACGCCGATAAAGAATATTTCCAAAGAGGGTGTAG
>JAFSTS010000090.1 GCA_017445685.1 Clostridia bacterium
GGTTTCTATCAATTCGACACCACCCAGGACGATGAAAATGATCTCGCCCGTAATCTTCAAAATTTTAATCATAGTTTTCCTTTCTTCGGCAGTTGCCGATCTCGCTATTTTCTAACCCGCGAGAGGGCGTTTTTTATTGTATATAAACGGGTAAAACCGTTGATACCTGTGGTTTAAAACACAAAAAAACGCCCACTTCAAGATAAAGATCTCAAAATGAGCGTTGTATCAATAGAATAAGAGCGCATCCCGGCGATTTCAGCTCGCCGCATACACCTTTCGATGTTTGTAAAAAAACTGACTGTAGTGGTATTCTCTATGGAGTACCGTGCAAAACTGTAAAATGAATTAACTATTACGTTTTGATTATATATTATCTTTGTTTTTTTTCAAGTCTTTTTTCTTATTTTTTACTTTGACGATTTCCGGATAGCCTTTTGAACGCCTCGACAACCGTTTCTTTTTCAGGCTGCGTTTCCGTTGATGTTACTTGAAGGGCGATATAATCTGTAACGTGATAGATTGAACCATCCACATCAACTGATGTGTCTGCGTTGATATATAAAATAATATAGTCTCCCTGTTTGATCGAACGGTACTTTTCCTTGATGGGGACTTTAATTTTCTTATCGTCAGCGAGAAAAAATACCGTTTTCGCTTTGGATTTTGTCGGCGAGAGCAAAACCTCTATGCAGTTTCCCTCCAGGGTAATGATCTTTCCATGCTTAAAATCCCGCAGCAGTTTTACCGCGAGAAAAACGCAGATTCCTGCAACACCGAAGAACGGCAGCCACATATACACGTCGCGGAACAGGATGAATGCCACAATTCCACCAATAAAAGATGCAAATGCAAAAAACATCCGAAGCAGCGTCTTGTTTTTCAGAAGAACTGGCATATCTTGAAAACTCTGCATCATTTTTAACACCTCTTTTTTAATTCAGGATCAGGAAAATGCTGAGAATGATAACAGCAGCGGCGACGCCGACAATAATCGCAATTTTTTTGACCATTTCCATATCAAGCTGTTTTTTCTCGCCTTCCGTACCGTAATCTATCGGTAGGATGTCATCATAATATCCGTCGTAATCAGTATCGAAGTCAAAGCCTTTTTCTTCGCTGCTTTCCGTCGTAACAGCTTTTTCCGCCGGTGCGGACGTTGCAGGAACCGGATTTTCTTTTATTTCATGATTCTCTGGCTTTTGGGGAATGGGATCCTTTTTCTTCGGTTTTTCTTTTTTCTCTTTAATTTTCTTTTCTTTGACTTTTTTTTCTTTCTTCGGCGATACTTCTTTGTCCTCCGGATCTGCCTGCACAGTCTTCTCAGACTGGGATTCAGTCATAGTTTCCGTTGTTTCCGGTCTGACGGATGCTTCAATGCTGGCTGCCGTTTCTGCAACTTCAATCGAAACAGGACGCTCCGGTTCAAGGAGCGTTTCCAATCCTTCCACTGTCGGTTCAACAACCGGTTCAATCAGAACTTCTTCTCTTTCCAAAGTCTGTA
>JAFSTS010000015.1 GCA_017445685.1 Clostridia bacterium
ATGATTTAAATCAGCCTAAAAAGGAGGGGACAACATGGCGTACGAAAACGACGGTTATAAGGAATTAAAGGAAAAGCTGGTTACGCTTTTTTCGGATGAAGAAATTGAACGAATCGACAAGGCGTATGAAATAGCTCTCAATGCTCATCGGGGACAGAAAAGATATTCGGGACAGCCCTATATTATCCATCCCGTTGCCGTTGCGTCTATTCTTGCCGACTTGTGCATGGATCATCAGTCCATTATCGCCGCGCTCCTCCACGACACAGTCGAGGACACGACGATGACGCTCGACGATGTTAAAAAGCAGTTTGGTGAAGATGTTGCAAACCTTGTCGACGGCGTGACAAAGCTCGGCAAAGTACCGATCGGAACGAAGGACAAAGCCGAAGTTCAGGCGGAGAATATCAGAAAAATGCTTCTTGCTATGGCGGAAGACATCAGGGTTATGATCATCAAGCTTGCCGACAGACTTCACAACATGAGAACGCTTGAATTTATGCGCGAGCAAAAGCGCAGAGACAAAGCTCTTGAAACGCTTGAAATATATGCGCCTATAGCTCACCGTCTGGGTATTCGAACGGTCAAGGAGGAGCTTGAAGACCTTGCGATAAGCTATCTTGACCCCGTGGCATACCATGAGATCGAAAATGCCCTTGCTGAGCAGAACGAGTCGAGGCTCGAATTTCTTGAAAATATCAAAAAGCGAATTTACGAGAGAGTTGTTCAAATTGTGCCGAAAGCGCATATAGACGGCAGAATAAAGAGTGTCCACGGCATTTATAAAAAGATGTATATGCAAAACAAAAATTTCGGTGAGATATACGATATCTACGCCGTAAGAATCATTGTTGATTCTGTCATTGACTGCTACAACTGCCTTGGGCTGATACACGATATGTTCCAGCCGATAGCAGGCAGATTTAAAGATTACATCTCAACTCCAAAGCAGAATATGTACCAGTCTCTTCATACGACCGTTATCGAAAAAGAGGGTATTCCCTTTGAAGTTCAGATAAGGACATGGGATATGCACTATACCGCCGAATACGGTATTGCTGCTCACTGGAAATATAAGCTCGGCCCCAATTCAAAGGCGAAAATCGACGAAAGGCTCACATGGGTCAGACAGATCCTTGAAAGCCAGGAGGGCTCCGGAAATGTTGAGGAGATCGTATCCACCATTAAAACGGACTTTTTCCCGGAGGAAGTTTTTGCGTTTACGCCGAAAGGCGATGTTATTTCGCTTCCGTCGGGAGCGACAGTTATCGACTTTGCTTACGCTATCCATTCAGCCGTCGGCAACAAAATGGTGGGCGCAAAGGTCGACGGCAGGATAGTGCCGATATACCACGAGGTCAAGACGGGCGAGATCATCAATATCATCACCTCGTCTCAGCAGGGCAAGGGTCCGAGCAGAGACTGGCTGAAAATCGTAAAAACTTCGCAGGCTCGAAATAAAATCAGGCTTTGGTTCAAAAAAGAAAAACGCGAGGAAAACATTGTTGACGGCAAAGAAGAATTTGAAAAAGAGCTTCGCCGCAACAAGATACATTTTACTCAGGACGAGTACGAAAAATTTGTCAGCGCCCTTGCCGAAAAGCAAAAGTGCAACAGCGTTGATGATTTCTATGCGGCAATAGGCTACGGCGGAATAATGCTCTCAAAGCTCGTTCCGCATATCAGAGAATATTACAACAAAGTCCTCAAAAGCAGACAGCCTCAGGAAAACCCCGACGAATTACCTGTCAGCACGCATGAGGAGACTCATAAGACCAGAAGCAGCGAGGGCGTCATCGTAGAAGGTATCGACAACTGCCTTGTTAAGTTTTCAAAATGCTGCAATCCGCTTCCGGGCGAAGACATTATCGGCTTTATCACAAGAGGTCACGGCGTTTCCATACACAAGAGGACTTGCCCGAATGTTCCGCAGGATATAGGCTCTTCAAGCGAACCAAACAGGTGGATAAACGCCAAATGGGACGGAACGATAAAGGAGGATTATCCTGCGACGCTTATGCTCGTGTGCATCGATCAGGTCGGACTTATCGCCGCCGTTTCGGGACAGCTTGCGGCTATCCATGTTATGATACATTCCATGAACAAAAGAAATATCAAAAACGGCAAAGCCGTGATCCTTGTTTCCATTACCGTCAACGGCACGGAACACCTTAAAAGCGTTATGGGAAAACTTGAAAAGGTCAACGGAGTTTTGAGTGTTGAAAGGTCGGGTAGTTAAATGAAAGGTGTAATTCAGCGGGTCAGCAGAGCTTCTGTCACTGTTGACGGAGAAAAAGTCGGAAAAATCGAAAAAGGTTTTCTTATCCTTTTGGGCGTGGTTGACGGCGACAGCCGAAACGAAGCGGACATTCTTGCAAGAAAAACAGCGGATATGAGGATTTTTGAGGACGAAAACGAGAAAATGAATCTGTCATTGAAGGATGTCTCGGGTCAGGCTCTTGTAATTTCGCAGTTTACGCTTTGCGCCGACTGCAAAAAGGGCAACAGACCGTCCTTTATTTCAAGCGCGAAGCCGCAGGAGGCAGAAGAACTGTACGAATATTTTATTGAAAAGCTCAAAGAAAACGGAGTAAAAGAAGTTGCTCACGGCGTATTCGGAGCAGACATGAAGGTCGAGCTTATAAACGACGGGCCCGTGACTATCGTGCTTGATACTGATATCTGGGCAAAGGGGAAAAACGCATGAAAATAATTATGGTACACCTGTCCCATGTTGATACAAACTGCTATGTTGTCGTTGACGAAAAGACGAATGAAGCGGTAGTTATCGACCCGGGCGAATATACTCAAAAGCTTGTCGACACGATTGAAAATAACGAGCTGAAAATCAAATATATTCTTTTGACTCACGGTCATTACGACCATATTCTCGGTGTATCTTATCTCAAAGAAAGCACCGGGGCTCAGGTCATGATCCACCCAAACGACGCAAGAAGCCTTGCTGATGAAAATGAAAGCCTGATGTACCGTATCAAACCGGGATTTCAGGTGCCGTGTGAGCCTGACAAGGTATTTCAGGACGGAGATGTGATCACTTTCGGCGAATCGTCGCTTGAGGTTTTTTATACTCCCGGTCATACAAATGGAAGCGTATGTTTTAAAAGCGAGGAAGAACGCTGCATTTTTACGGGCGACACGATGTTTTACAGAACTTACGGCAGGACTGATCTGCCCACAGGCAGCGACGAGGATATGCTGATGTCGCTTTACAGGCTCTACGCTCTCAGGGGCGACTATACGATCTATCCCGGACACGGCATAATGACGACTCTTGAAAAGGAGAGAAAAAACAACCGTTATATGAGGAAGATGAAATGATCCTTCTTGTTGACAAACATTCCTTTCAGTATGAGATGGAAAAGATA
>JAFSTS010000091.1 GCA_017445685.1 Clostridia bacterium
GGCACAGTTGTGAAGCACAGAGAACATAATACTTATTCTCTGTGCTTCCTGATTATGAAAGGTATAAACAGGTAACGAGATAATTAATAATGCATATTTCGTGGGCTATTGTTTTACTGAGTTTTAATAACTTATGCCGTGCATTCGTACATAAATACTTTATCATATCACGAATGTAACAGGTAGAACACAGGAAAGGAATTATTATGCAAAAAATGATTAAATTAAAGGCAAGAGAACAACTTACGAATGATAATATTCAATCCGTACTTAACCAATCTCCTTTTATACATTATTCATGGGATGCTTGGATTGAAATGATGAAAGATAACGATGCTACTTGGTGTTTTCAAGATAGAAAACCAATATTAGAAATGCAACTTTTTGGGAGAAAGCAGTTTAGAGAAGCACTTGATAAACCGGACTATGCGATTCTTAGGGAAAAGAATCTCGAATTAGCTGAGATTGCCAAACAAACCGCTGAGACCTGCATTAACTTAGGAAAACCATTTGATGTTGTGATCTCATATCCACAAAAAAGAACAAAATCAATTTATATCGAAGTACCAAAAACAGTTAGAAAAGGGTTATTTCAGAAAAAAACAATATATGAAAAACAAGAGATGGAACAAAGTGAGGTTTTTTCAGAGCAAGTATTATTTGAGGGATGGACTTTAGATAGCTTTTATAGAATATGTTCTGAAGGAAACGCTGTGAGTAATATTTCTTGGAATTATTGTCTTGGAAAAGATGGCGGATTATATATGGTGACATACAAACATGGCTTTGGAGGAAATATAAATAATCCAAACATTTTTTTTCCTGAAAAAATGGAATATGTCGTTGATGATTTAATACCTTTCAATGTTCAACTTTTGTCATATAAGAACCAAAACATATTCATAGGTGCTTTTTGTGGATTAACGTTTATTTTAGATGCTATTCCGATTGGCAAAAGAGAAGAAGTAAAACTCAATTTAGGAAGTAGTGTTTATAGTTATAATTTCCCTTTGCAGATTAATGATTTTTCAGAAAACCCATATGGTTTTGGGGAAGGTATAATGGAGCGACTGAAGCTACTTATAAAATAAGGCTGTTTAAACAAATCTTATATGTAAATGAGAAATATAAGAGAATTGTGTAATCAGTTAATGGAAATACTGAAAACCCAATAAAAACAAAAAGGTGCAATCCCTTAATGCCAAGGGACTGCGCCTATCTTTTATGCATTTGAAGTTTTTGAATATTGATTATTAATGTTATTGTTCGCTGGCGAACAGTGATATTTTTTACTTTGTGAATAGTGATATTTTTTGATTCCATCAAAAATGATATTATGAAAACAAAAAAGTGTTGAGCCACAACAGAATTGGTGAAAACAAGTATGCCGAAACAGTTCAAGGAAACGGCAGGAAGTATGATGTTGAGATAAATCTTGAACACCCTCGTTCTTCGAGCTGTAATTGTCCGCACGCAAACGGCAAACGAATCGTCTGCAAACACATAGTTGCACTATATTTTGCTGCTTTCCCAAAAGATGCACAACGGTTCTATGAGGACACAGTGATTGTTCAAGAGGAAGAGGAGAAGAGACAGGAAAAACTTGAAAATGCGCTTATTGATCACATTTTTAATATGGGGAAAATTGAATTGCAGGAAGCATTGCTGCAAGTTTTACTAGACGGGCCGGAATGGCAGTGTGAACATTTTTTGAGAGAATATATTGACGAATATTGGGAGTAACCACTTTATCATTATTGTTGTGTCAACGCATTCTAAGGCGGTAAGGCGGTAACTGTGCTCGCCCCTTCCGTCTTTACCGCCTTAGACGATGAATTTAACCTTCAGTTTAAAAAACACGAAAGATTTAACCGTCAGTTTATGGACAAATTGATGTTTTTTTCAATATAATTGATTGATAAATCTTCCACTCTTTGACGGGACGGAAATATCCGGCTGATGAACACAGAACGACGGCAGGATTTCGGGTTGTCTGGTTCCTGCCGCTTTTCATTTTGTTTAGTAATCGTGTGAAAATGCACCCCACAAAATCAAAATGCACCCCACCTTGAAAATGGGGTGCATTAAGGCAAAAAAGAATAAGAACGGTCATTGTATCCAAATAACCGTTCTTATATGGTCGGAGTGAAGAGACTCGAACTCCCGACATCTTGCTCCCAAAGCAAGCGCGCTACCAACTGCGCTACACCCCGATTTATCTGACTTTTTTCTTTTTGTTTTCTCGTAGTTATCTTCTCACGGTCCGCTTGCGCTTCCCACAAAAACTACACATCAAAAAAGCCGATTTGCTTTATCGGCTTTTAAAGTATACACTGTAAAGAAAAAATTGTCAAGCTTTTTCTCTTACTCCACGCTTTTTATGTAAAGGTCATTTCCGTTTCCTTTAAGAACAAATGTCAGCCTTTTTTTCGCCTCTGGCTCAACCGTATTGCCGTTTATATCCTGAACATATTCGTCATTTTTCAGACAGCCTACAGTGAGCGTAACTTTGCCGTATTCGCTCTCAAGCTTCAGAAGCTTCGGCAAGTATGTCGGTGTCATACCGGTAATTTCAATAGAATAATTCTCGTCAGAATAATCAAATTTACATCCGTTTATGTTGACGCTTCTGTGTTCGATCTGCGTCTTTCTGCCGAAAAGCTTTTCAAATCTCTCCTGCACATCTTTTTCCGGTATCACGGTCTTCTCGTCAAAAAATTCGTACTTTTCCTTTGCGTCACTGTCACTGAGAAGCGACCAGCAGCAAGCGGCGATCACTTCGTCGCTGACGGGGTCATTTTCGTCATATTTTTCAATGTCGTTTATCACCAGCGGAACATAGTAAAAACTATAGTCGTCCTCCGGCAAGGTGAAAAAATCTATTCCTTTTGAAGTGACACTGACTTTTTCGTCAGCAACCTCGGCATTATAATCCTTAGACAAAACAGCTCCTACGGCGACAGCGCAAACAAGAAAAACCATCGGCAGCAATTTTGAAAGCTTTATCGGCTTTTTTCCTTTGGAAGAAATGCCGCTTCTTCTTTTTCTCTGAGAGCTTCTGCTTCTTTCGCTTTTTTTGATATCCCTTTGATATTTGTTTTTTCTTCTTAAAACAATTGTAAATCCGTACATTTTCATTGTCCTTTCTTTTTTAATAATCTATATGCACAAAAAAGGACAAACTTTCTCAAATGCCGAAAAATAATTTCACGATCCACGAACTTGCAATATAGCTTGTGATATCCGCACATGCTGCCGCAGGGATAGTCTGCCTCGTTTTACGGATACCTACGCTCCCGTAATAGACCGTCACTGCATAAAACGTAGTCTCGGTCGAGCCCATCATCACCGACGCAACTCTGCCCACATAGCTGTCCGGCCCTGCCGTTTTGAGCAGGCTTTCGTACATTGATAGCGAGCCTCCGCCTGAAATCGGGTTGAGAAGCGCAAGCGGCATTATATTTTTGTCAATACCGAAGAAAGCCGCAACGGGTGACAATACTTTCACAAGCAATTCAAGCGCGCCTGATTCTCTCAGCATGGAAACCGCCACAACAAGACCGACAAGAGACGGCAGAATCTCCAACGCAGTTTTTGCGCCGCCTTTTGCTCCGTCTAAGAACACATCGAATACGCTGACTTTTTTGACAAGAGCATAGACGATAATAATTACCATTACAACAGGTATTGCGAAAGCTCCAAGCGTTTTCACTGCTTTTTCCTTTCCGAAAGCGTCAAAAACTTTCCGAGTAGTTTTGCGACCGTTATTCCGACAAAAAGTGACAGTGCCGTACAGATCCATGTTGCAGGCATAATTTCCATGGGTGACGCGCTCTGATATTTGCTTCTAAGCGCAGCGACAGTTGTGGGAATGATTCTCATTGCGGCAGAGTTCATTACGACAAAAACCGCCATGTCGTCCGTTGCCGCAATCTTACTCGGATTATCAAGCTGAAGTCTTTTTATCGCTTCAAGTCCAAGCGGCGTGGCGGCATTGCCAAGACCGAGAAGATTTGCCGTAAAGTTCATAGATATCGCTTGAGCGGCAGGAGAATCTTTCTTAACATTTTTGAAGACAAGTTTAAAAACAGGAGAAAGCATTCTGCTGATTATGACCGTAAATCCCGATTTCTGCGCGACATTCATTATCCCTCCCCAAAGGCACAGCATTCCCAAAAGACTGATACTCAATTCGACAGCGTCAGACGCTCCCGACAATACGGCATCGGAAAGATTCTGCATATTGCCGAAAAACGCAGCGCTCACAAACGAAAACAACATCATTCCTGCCCATATATAATTCATCATAATAATCACCCCGAAAATATTTATGCTTTTGGGAAGCACGATATGAAAAAACGACTCTGACTGACAGAGCCGTTTTTGTCTCATTCGGTTTTTCGATAGTAAAGCCCGCGAGTAAATTTTTTTCCGTCTGCGGCAGCTTTCATGTCGTAATCCCTTACTGTTTTCTCAACTTCCTTTTTGCTTTCCGTCGTGAAATAAAGCACAAAAAAGTCCGCAGAGTAAAAGTCGTCTTCTTTGTCAAAGAGATATATTGCATAAGGATTCAGTATCTCGCTGAAACCATTTGTGCAGACGACCTCAAATTTTTCGCCTTTTCTGTCCGTAAGATACGATTCACCTTTACATTCACCGCAACTTCTTACATTTTTTATCGGGCAGTTTCGAGTAAGCATAAGCGGAATTTTTCCGTAAGCGATTACGCCTCTGGGAATTTCACCGCCGAGAGAATTGATTTTGCTTTTCGTCAGTTCAACGCTCACGACACATTCATCAGCGCCGTTATCTTCAAAAAAATTCAGGCTTTGAGTGTTATAAATATTCGCGTTGAAACCCATGATTATCTTGAAAGAAAACTTTGACGCTATCGCAAGCGCGTCAACAGTAGGGCAGATCACTTTTTTGACACCGATTTTTTCAAGCTCTGCAAGCCTGTCGCGTATCTTGTCGCTGTTGTGCATTTCCCCTGCCGGCATCACTGCGCCTGAATTTTTAAATTTTTTAAAGTCTTCATCTTTCGAAAAAATCGGAAGAAACAGCTCTTCGTCAGACAAACTGTCAGGTATCTGCTCTGCATTTCTGAAAACAAAATATGTCTTTCGATTTGCAGCAATATGCTTTTTCGGCTTCTCAAGCGGCTCATTAACAAATTTAACTTTCGGCTTTCTGATTATCATTTCGATGATGGAATCAACCGCTTTTCTTCTCAAAGCATTCAGCTCTGAAGCACAGACAAACACTTCGTCTTCAATTTCACATGAGAAGCTTTCAAGATAAAACTGCGTCGAGCCAAGCTTTTGAAACTGTTTTTTTACATCCTGAGTGTCAAGCTGCCTGTTTTGACCGGGCTCGGCGGCTCTGTCTCCGAAAACTTCCGTTTCAAAGCCGCACGATATTGCTTTGACCGACGGAAGCTCACCGATTTTCAAAGTTACATGAAAAGAGATCGGGAATTTATGAATCTCCTTTTCATACAGTTTTTTCAGCTCTTTGATCGAACTGTGAATATTCTCTGAGTCAGATTTTTGCCTTACTCCGAACATATCCCGTCCGATTTTCCCGGTGAAATATCCGTCCGTAAAACCTGAACGGGAAAATATATCTTTCAGATTTTTCCTCAAAATCCCGTCATCATATCCGTCCAGCGAATTTCTGCACGCTTTGACTGCGCCGGCAACATATTCCGGCCGTTTCATCCTGCCTTCGATTTTGAAGGAAGCTATGCCGGCTTTTGCCATTTTCGGTATATAGTCTATCAGAGAATTATCCTTCAGACTCAAGTCGTACCTTAAAGACGAATCCGCTGAAAAAGGCAGCCTGCACGGCTGGGCGCAAAGTCCTCTGTTTCCGCTTCGCTGACCGATCATCGAGCTCATAAGACACTGACCCGACACGCACATACACAGCGCGCCATGCACAAACATTTCAAGCTCGGTATCGCACTTTTCAAGGATATTCAAACTCTCTTTTTCAGACAATTCTCTCGGCAAAACGCCTCTTGAAAAACCGTTCTCTTTCAAGAAGTTGACACCGTCCTCCGTCTGAACCGAAGTTTGTGTAGACGCGTGCAACACTGCGTCAGGCAACGCCTTTTTTATCGCAGAAGCAAGTCCCATATCCTGAACTATAAAAGCGTCAACTCCGCTGAGAGCAGCTTGCTTCGCAGCCGAAAGCGCCTCGTCAAGCTCGTCGTCGCTGACAAGAGTGTTCAAAGTAAAGTGAACTTTCACAGCGTGCTCATGGCAGTATCTTACGATCTGCGGCAGCTCGTCAAGAGTGAAATTTTCTGCGTTTCTTCGCGCATTAAAACGCCCTGCTCCGAGATACACGGCGTCAGCGCCGCTTCTGACTGCGGCTCCGACAGATTCCTTGCTTCCGGCAGGCGCGAGAATTTCAGGAAGGGAAATCATGGTCTGTTCTTGAGCCTTTCAATTTCTCTTTTGAGGTTTTCGTTTTCTCTCCTTGTCAGCTCAAGATCCATTTTTGCCTGTTCAGCGTCGGCAAGGTATTCGGCAAGCTGGTTGCGCAGTGAATCCGTATTCTCGCCTGATCTGTGGTACATATCGGCAAAATCAAGCGCAGTCAATATCGCAGCCTGGGTTACGCTTATACGGTTGCTGGAGGAGACGATCTCTCTCATTTTGGTATCTATCTCCTCGCCAAGCAGACGGACATAGTCGATCTTGTTGTCCGTAGATACCGGGAAATCCATATCGCATATATGTAAAACTACTCTGTTTATCGGCATTTTTTTCATCCTTTCTTTTTTACTTTTTTCTCTTATATTATACAATAAGCGGCAAACAAAATAAAGAGAGAAATTTAAAATATTTTTATGTTTTTCTTTATTAGTGTTGTAATTTGCGAAAAATTAGTGTAAAATAGACAATGTGAAAAGCAAAAGACCCTATTTTTAAAAAAATTTTTGGAGGTTTTGTATGAAAAAAATAGATTCTAAGCAGCAAGCAAAAGCAGCTCTTACGGAAAAACTTTCTCATTTTTTCGGCGTTGGTATTGAAGACGCCACTTACGATCAGGTCTACAAAGCCACAGCAATGATCGTCAAAGACCTGATGAACGATTGCAGACATGATTTTCAAAAAAAGGCAAAGAAGAACAAATCCAAGCAGGTTTACTATCTTTCAATGGAATTTCTTATGGGCCGTTCACTTAAAAATTCGCTGTATAATCTCAATCTCACCGATGTGTTTGAAGACGCGCTGAAGGATTTCGGCATAAAGCTTGAAAAGCTCTATGACTGCGAGCCTGACGCAGGTCTCGGACACGGCGGTCTCGGCAGACTTGCAGCGTGCTACCTTGACGCTCTCGCGACTCAGGGTTATTCCTCAATGGGATATTCAATACTTTACGAATACGGCATTTTCAAGCAGAAAATCATTGACGGCTGGCAGACAGAGCTTCCCGACTTCTGGCTTCCCGGCGGCGAGGTCTGGCTGACGCAGCGTGAAGAATCCTCTGTTGATGTTCAGTTCTACGGCGACATTGACGAAAGATGGTATGATTCTTATCACAGCGTTGAACTGACTAACACTACAGTTATCAAGGCCATTCCACACGATATGTATGTAGTCGGAAAAGACGGCAAAGCTGTCAGCATTCTCAGGCTTTGGTCGGCAAAAGCTCCCGGACTTGATATGGAAAAATTCAACGAAGGCAACTATATGCAGGCTATGGAGCAAAACGCAATGGCGGAAGTCATCAGCAAGATCCTCTACCCTGCCGACAATCATCCCGAGGGAAAGAGTCTTCGTCTCAAGCAGCAGTATTTCCTTGTTTCAGCTTCCATTCAGGACATCGTCAGACGCCATCTGAGATATTACGGCAGCATTGACAATCTTGCCGAAAAAACAGCCGTACACATCAACGACACGCACCCGACGCTTTCCATTCCCGAACTGATGAGGATCATGCTCGACGAATGCGGATACGGCTGGGATGACGCGTGGAATATCGTCACAAAAACTGTCGCATACACAAACCACACTGTCATGAAAGAAGCACTTGAATGCTGGAGCGAATCGCTTTTCAAACAGCTTCTTCCGAGAATTTATGTTATAACAAAAGAAATCGACAATCGTTTCCGCAGCTATGTCTGGGAAATGACACACGATGCAGACAAGGTCGAAAGAATGGCTGTCATCTCTAACGGCGTCGTCAGAATGGCTAATCTCTGTGTGGCCGCTTCGCACAGCGTCAACGGCGTATCAGCGCTTCACAGCGACATACTCAAAGCAACCGTTTTCAGCGACTTCTATTCCATCAACCCCGAAAAATTCCAGAATGTCACAAACGGTATTGCTCACAGACGCTGGCTTTGCCAGTCGAATCCGAGACTTTGCAAGCTTCTCGACAGCCTGATCGGCAGCGGATATGTTTATGACGCAAGCGAGCTTTCCAAGCTTTCGGAATATGCAAACGACAAAAAGGTCCTCAAAAAGCTTGACGACATTAAAAAAGAAAATAAAAAAGAGCTTGCAGCGCTCGTTAAGAAAAAGACAGGTGTAACGCTTGATCCCGATTCTATTTTTGATGTTCAGGTCAAGAGACTTCATGAATACAAAAGGCAGCACCTTAACGCGCTGAACATTTTGACAAAATATCTGGAAATCAAAGCAAACCCCGACGGCGACTATGTTGCGCACACATATATTTTTGCCGCCAAAGCAGCTCCCGGATACTTTGTTGCGAAAAAAATAATCAGCTTTATCTGCGCGCTTGCCGATATGATAAACAACGATCCGGATGTCAACGGAAAATTGAAAGTAGTTTATCTTGAAGACTACAATGTCACCCTTGCCGAAAAACTTATGCCGGCAGCCGACATCAGCGAACAGATATCCCTTTGCGGTACTGAAGCCAGCGGAACAGGCAATATGAAGCTTATGATAAACGGCGCGATCACGATGGGAACGCTTGACGGCGCGAATGTCGAAATTCATGACGCAGTCGGTGACGATAATATGTTCCTGTTCGGAATGAAGACAAATGAAGTCAACGATCTCAAACGAATCGGATACGATCCGATGAGCTTTTATCACAACAATGTTCAACTGAGAAATGCGATCGACTTCATCACAAACCACGGTATTAACGGAAACACCTTCCCCGAAATCGGCTCTACAATCATTTACCACGATCCTTACATGGTGCTTGCCGACTATGAAGATTACAGACGCGCTCAAAAACGAGCCGAAGAAGTCTGGAAAGACCGTGAGCTTTGGAACAGGATGTCGCTTGCAAACATCGCAGGCGCAGGTGTTTTCGCAGCAGACAGGGCAATAAACGAATATGCCGAAAACATTTGGGACGCCGAGCCGGTTGAAAAACAAAATAAAAAATAATCGAATATTTCTCACGATTCTGCAAATAATTTTATAAGGAATAAAATCCTTAAATTATTTACGATCGGAGTAATAAAAATGCAAAAAACAGCTTTGTTGCTCGTGTGCATTTCCGTCCTTTTCTCGCTTGCTTCGTGCAAGAGTAAAATGAACGAGGACGAGACGACAATAAACAGCACGAGCGCCGTTGGAGAAGGCACCTCCGCCGTTGCAAACACGACGCAGAAGGACGATTCTCTTGTCGGAGAAGTGACATCAATTATCGACGATGTGACTTCCGTTGCGGAAGATATTGTCGACGATGTTCTGCCCGACAGCACAACAAACACTGCAAGATAAAAAAAGATGTGGCTGTCGCATTTAGCGAAAAACATTAAAGCAAGGCAGTCAAAAAGGATGATCGTTCGTAATTTCAACCACGATCATCCTTTTAACTTATGTTTTAAAAGAAAATTGCTAAAACAAACGCTTTAATTCGACACTGTATCTTTTTAATTTCTGTTGACCTCCAGCAGCGCTCTTGCGTATGCTCTTTCTATCGAGCAGTAATACATAGCTTCAACGATTTCTTTTTGCAAAATCTTTTCAAGTGATGAATAGATTTTATCACTCTTCTTTTTCAGCGGCGCAACAAAAAAACGCAAGCCGTCTTTTTGGCATCTGTCGATGAAATCAAGAACGGAGCATTCATCTCCTTCAACGCAAGCTGTT
Organism: Clostridia bacterium; assembly: GCA_017445685.1. The sequence continues at coordinate 10,098 of JAFSTS010000091.1, forward strand.
GAAGAATGATAAAGATAATGCACAACAGCCGAATACTTTGACAAATCAAAAGCTGAATAATCAAGAGAAGGATACGGCTCGATCAGCAAAACTTTATGTTTAAACGACAAATTGAAATCTTCCGAAACAATCTCAAAAAGCTCTTCTTTATCTTTGGGGAGGAATTTTCCGTCATTCATTGTGCCGCAGATTTTTCCGTCAAAAGATGAAAACCTGTCAAAAAAATTATCTGCCTTGCAAAAATCCGCCGCAAAGTAGATAGTGTTGTCATTTTCCTCGTTTGACCACGAGACATACACGCCGCATTTATCCTAGGTATTGATGAAGTCAACGGCATTTTTAAAGTTCGCAAGACCGTTGCCGCTCTCGTCGGAA
>JAFSTS010000092.1 GCA_017445685.1 Clostridia bacterium
AAGCCCTTTTTTCGTAAAGTCTTCGCCAAAAAACTTTCGGATTTGAAAAGCATATCTTCTTTCGGGAAATCTGATTTTTTCAAATTGAAATTTGATAGCATCTTTATATTCCTGCGGCATATCGTTTCCGAAAAATTCATTCATTTCTTCCAAGACGCTCAGAGCTTCGTATTTTATTTCCTCATCATTAAAATGCGCTGAAGCGTACATTTTCAATATCGACTCCATCTGCATCTTTTCTGAAAATACAAAGTCTTCTTTTGCAGAAAGAAAAATCAAAAGCAAATGAATAAATGCAATATCCTCTTCAAAAATTCCTGCCTCTGACAACGGGTTCAAGTCAAACATCCTCAGTTCAATATGATTGACGCCTGTTTCGCCAAGCGTTACCAGGCTGTTTGCTCCGCTCGATTTTAAACGAACAGGATAATAAAGCTCGGATTCGACGATGATCTGTTTTGTCTTAACATAGTGCTTTATGCTTTTAATATAAGACGAAAGGTCAGTGTACTCAAGCACCGGGATAAACTGATTTCTGTAGCCTATCTCGCTGCACCTTGCGGAAGAAAATTCGTTGAGATACTTTTCTGCGTCTCTTTCAAAAAATGACCTGTCAAAAACGGGACTTGCCGCCGTAAGATAGACGATAAGCCAGCTAAAATGCACTATCTGCTTTGCCAGACGAAGATAAAGCAAATTTGAAAACTTAAAGAAATCACTTTCGCCGCTTTGCGAAAAAAGCTCCTTTAAAAGATTATCTCCAAATGAAAAATTATAGTGGATGCCCGAATAAAGCATTTTTCTTTTACCGTATTTATTTGCAAGATATTCACGGTATTTTTCCTTATATGAAAGGCTGCCGGTAAAATGAGCGACGGGTATTTCATCATCGCTTTCAAAGTACGGCGGATTCGAAAAAAGCCAGAGATATTCCCCCTGCTTTTTTAGCTCTTTGATAACAAAATTATGAAGCTGCTTGATTTGAAGGTACGCCTGTCTTGCGCTGCCTGACGGGTCGGTAATGATCTCAACCTGATTTTCACAAAAATCTCTGTCGATATTCACATTTCCCAAAAACGGATGATCGGTTTGGGCAAATCGTCCGTCTTCATCAACGCGAAGACTCTCCTTTTCAAGACCTATATTGCATTCAAAAATGTTCTTGCTTTGTATGTTCATCCGGCATATTCCTTTACATAATATTCAGTCATCTGCTAAACCTTCAACCGACATGATCCTTTGCCTTGCATTTAACCTGTTTTGATATTTCCATACGCGTGATTACAAGTTGAAATCCATATCTTCTCCGATCATGCTGATGGACTCAATGTACTCATTTTTGTGGTTTCGTCCCGTATAAATCAGCTTGCCTTTTTTGTACACAAGCATAGTACACAACGGCATTTCCTGCCATCCTTCCTTTTCGTAAGGTACTGTTGCAAATGTTGCCGATGATTTCTCGATTCTTTGAAACAAAGTACCTTTCATGTTCGAATGAACATAGTACTGCTCACTGTCGAAAAGAATGAGGTTTATTTTATTCCTTTTCGTGATAGCGGCAATCGCGTCTTCAATGACCTCACACCTTTGCTTCGAGTCGAGCGGCGCGCCGTTTTGCAGTTCAGCTTCGTTAATCCTGTCAACAAAATAAAGCAGTATGCGCTCGCTGTCAGTATTACCGCGTTGTACGCAGTTATATTTTAAAAGCGTCATTCCGCTGAAGACCGTTCCGTTGTGCGCCATTACCCATCTTCTGCCGCTGTTGTCGGATAAAATAAACGGGTGGCAGTTTTCACTTTTTAAGTTGCCGACTGTCGCAAGTCTGATATGTCCGATCAAGCTGTTTTGCGGCGGCAGACTGCTTATAATGCCATCGAGTATTTTGCTCTTGTTTGCGCAGACAGGCTCGGTCACAACATTCAGTTTTTTATTACGGTAGCTTGCAAGTCCCCAGCCGTGAGGATGTCTGACACTGTGAGAATAAAACTCTCTCAAACAGCCTCTCAAATCTCGCTCTGTCTCTGCCGTAAAGCCGAACAGTTCGCACATTTTTGAACAACTCCCAAAAATTTATAAATGAAAAATCACTTCATCTTCTTGACAAAATAAAGAATTTGTGATAATATTGATTCGTAAAACATATTTAACCTATCGGATAAGTAGGTAAGTTCTTAATGATAATGATACCACCAAAAGCCGATATTGTCAATACCGATTGGTGAAAAATTTCAACACAAATATTTTTTATCTTTGAATGGAAAAATCGTCATGAACAGCAATATTTCAAGAAATGAAGCCTTTGAGCTTTTACGAAAATACAATCACGAGCAGTTTCACATTTACCATGCCCTGACGGTCGAAGGAGTAATGCAGTGGTATGCTGACGATCTTGGCTTTGGCGACGACAGGGAATTTTGGGGAATTGTCGGTCTTTTGCACGATATCGACTTTGAGATGTATCCCAATGAACACTGCATTAAAGCTCCCGGACTTTTGAAAGACGCAGGAGCAAGCGATGAAGTCATTCACGGCGTATGTTCCCACGGCTACAAACTAACCGTAGATGTGAAGCCCGAACACGAGATGGAAAAAGTCCTTTACGCTGTGGACGAGCTTACGGGACTGATCGGCGCGGCAATCAAAATGAGACCCTCAAAAAGCACCGAGGACCTCGAAGTCAAAAGCCTTAAAAAGAAATTCAAGGATAAAAAATTCGCCGCAGGATGTTCAAGAGATGTAATCGAGTTTGGAGCTGAGCTTCTCGGATGGGAGCTTGACTAGCTTTTTGACAAAACTATTCTCGCAATGCGCTCATGTGAAAAAAGAGTAAGCGACGAAATAAGTAAACTGTTTTAAGAAAGGATCAAACACCATGCCGTATATATCAATAAAAAGCTATCCAAAAGACGAGGAAACCAAAAAGAAAATTGCAGAAAAAATTAACAAAATTTTTCTTGAAGAATGGGGTTGTCCTCAGGAAGCCATCTCGCTTTCAATTGAAGAATTTCCTCCGAAGGAATGGGAGGAAAAAGTTTTGAAAAGCGAAGTGCTTACAAAAAAAGACAAGATGATGATTATCGAAGGCAAAAAAACATACTGATTAAAAGGAATGATGAAAAATGAAAATTTCGACAAAAGGCAGATACGCAGTTCGTATGCTTCTTGACATTGCAGAACATCAGGACAACGGATGCGTATCGTTAAACGATGTTTCAAAAAGGCAGAACATTTCAAAAAAATATCTCGAACAAATTGTTTTCATGCTCAACCGTCCCGACATTTTGCAAACCACGAGGGGTTACCGCGGAGGATATAAGCTTGCAAAGCCTGCAAACAGGTACACGATCGGAGATATTCTCAGGATAACGGAGGGCAGTCTGGAGCCTGTTTCATGCCTTGAAGGCGAAGGAGAAGGCTGCGAAAGAGCCGACAGCTGCATTACCCTACCAGTGTGGCAGGGACTTTCAAAAGTTATAAACGAATATCTCGACAGCATTACGCTTCAGGATCTTCTCGACAAGAAAAAGGAAACTTACGAATACGATTATATTATATGATTACAAAAAGCAAAGAGATGCCTTCACTAATGTGAGCATCTCTTCGTTTTTCGTCGTCTGATTTACTTTTTCAAAAGTCTGTTTATTTCTTCCCTGTATTTTTCAATTGATATACTTCCCTCTTCCAACTGTTTTTTCAGCGAGCTGATCTTCAGCGCGGTAGAAATATTGGAACCGGATTCTTGTTTTTCAAAATCGTCGTTAATGTCATCTTCGTCTATCGTTGAGTCAATGATTTTTCTGAATATATCCGACTTCACCCACTCTCTAACTTCATAGGCTCTGACAGCCGTAAGAGGATGATCCTTATCAAGAAGCATAAAAAATTCAAATGCCTTATTGATTTTGGAGTTGTTAATCATTTCTTTGTACTCTATCGCTTGATTTATAAATTCCTGCTTGTTGGCGTTTGCTTCCAATCCGTTTCTGTAGCCTGCAAGTCTCATGCAGACTTCAATCATATTTTCGTCGTTACCATCACAAATTGCTGCAGCTCTGTCTGCAGAATATTCACTGCACCGCATCCAATGGAAAAAAGCAATCTGCATTGACAGTGAAACAAATGCTCCAAAAGGCATACTGTTTAAAAATTGTGAGGAGCTCTTTAAAATGATTCTGCCCATTGTTGTATACAGCGTGTGATGACACGCAATATGTCCGCACTCATGTGCCAAAACAGAAGGAATCAACTCATTCGGCATCGATTCAAGCAATCCTGTTGTCACGACAATAAACGGATTTGTGTCACCATAGGTATAGGCATTGGGCGCCGGATCTAAATCAACATATAATTCCGGAATATCAATTCCCAATTTTTCACATATAGGAGGAAGCATATAGTAATATTCCGACAACTGCTTTTCATCGGCGCGCACATTCCCTGACATATTTTCTATACGAAACTGCCGTTCAAATGTACTGTCAATAAAGTATTTCATTACTTTTGAAAATCCCGGCACCGCTTTTAGTGTTTTCAAGGCTGCTTTATCGGAGCTATGTTGATAATATTTTGAATCTATTGACATAATCTTTCTCTCTTTTTATTTCATAACGCTTATCTTAATCATTCTGATTGAGTTGAATCGTCTTGAGGGTTGATATCAAATGATTTGCCCATTTCTTCAAGGGATCCGTCTTTTTTCATATCTTTGAAAACACTTTTTGCTTCCTTTGAAATATCAGTGATGTTTGTGTTGTCAGAAGCTTCTTTAGCGGCTTTTTTAAGATCTTCTTCACTTAATATATCAAAATTTGCGCCATTCTTTTCGACAAGCATTGTCAGCATTTTTATAAATATAATACCTGCAGCATAAATAGCAACAAAATTAACAATTGCTTCTACCGCACTTGCAAGTCCGGGAACAAATGACGAGACAACTCCGAAAACAAGTGTTCCTGCAATTCCTGTTATAACGTTTGCAAGAATTGCCGAAGCAATAGACTTTAACAAATTTTTCTTAAACGGTATTCCGCAAAGGTTTCCGATTCTAATGTACATTGACCATATTGCTCCAATTGCAACACCTGTGGATATCACCGCGCCAACTCCCGGTAAAAAGCCGGAAGCCACACCTGCAGCAGCACCTGCAGCAGCATGACCGATAACATTTTTGTTGATTTGTTCCGCCAAATCATCCGGAACCTTGTATGAAATAGATTCAGCGCCCTTCTCTGTAATCATTTTCACCAAGGTGTACGATGCAAATGCCAAAATTGATGTTCCTACCATGATCTTTCTCCTCGCTTTTTCGTTTTTGCTCCTATATGGGTGCAAAATCATTATAGCATGGGGTTAAAATATTGTCAACTGTTTTTTGCACTTAATTAAGTGCAAACGAGGTGACGATATGAATTCAGACTTTGAAAAAAATTTTGGAAGAAACATCAGAATATATAGAGAAAAAGCACACATGACTCAGGACGCCCTTTCTGCAAAGCTTCAACTTCAAGGATGTGACATAACCCGTTCTGCTATTGCAAAAATTGAGGTCGGACAGCGACACGTGTATCCTGACGAAATCAAACTTATCAAGGAAATACTTGCTATTTCTTTTGATGAATTATTTGATGTTTAGTATATAAAATTCTCAGACTTAATTATAAATTCTTTCACAACTGTATAGTATAAAGCACACTAATTCGGATGATGAATTAGTGTGCTTTGCTATCAAAACACTATTATTTAGGTAAACCCCTTACATTCTTCTCTTAATGGGCATTCTTCACATTTTGCGCCACAAATATTATTCATTACATCTCTCCATGCGCTTCAACGACTTTTGATTTTTTGCCGTTATCCCAGAAAATCTTCACCTTGACGGGTCTATTAGAGGTGATATGCACAACAGGCTCGTCAGCTTCGCTGTTTCTTTCTTCACAAAGAAGTGTAAGAGTTGCGTCGTTGCCGAAAGGGTATTTTTCGACGCCATGTCGTTCTGTCAGTTCAATATGCCAGTCAATAGTGTTATTTTCTGCATCCGGCTTGATTCCGAAAACAAACTCAAACAGCACTGAGATCGGCGCAAGTCCCGTCCAGCCTACAAAGTCAGGTCTTGCAGGACTGCCCTGTCTGGCTTTTCCGTTTTCATCGGGCATGGGAGCATAGTTTTCAAAAAGCGTTCCTGTGCTGTTAAAAACGGAAACAACATTTTTGAGGTAATTTACGGCGATTTTATGAGAAAGATCAAATTTCTTATATCTGTCAAGTCCAATGAGCACCATGTAGTTCGTGGGCGCCCAGATACCGCCGTTCCAATACTCGCCCGTTTTGCTAAACGCCGGATGATCCTGCGACAAAGCCGGTATCATGCACGGGGCGGCAAATTCTTTTTCATTGGTAAGGTGAGAGATGAATCTTTCTTTTTTATCCTCAGGCACGATTTCCGCAAGAAGCGCCCAATAAGCACCGATATGCTTGACGAAGTTCAGCCTGCCGTTTTTCCAAAGGTCATAGTAAAAAGCCGTTTTTTCATCCCAAAGTTTTTCGTTGACAACTTTAATAAGATGTTCCCGTTCTTCTTTAAGCCCGGCGGTGTCCTCCTCTCTGCCGAGGACTTTTGCCATGTCGATAAGTATTTTGCAGTTCATCAGCTCCTGCATACAAGCGTCGTTCCATATCATGTGACCATGCGAAAAGTACACACTATATCCCGGCTGCATTCTCGGAAGATTGTCCATTCCGCAGCCCCATCCGCTCGACCAGTAAGTACCGTCGCGCCAGGTATGAAATTCTCTCATCCACTCATGATACGCCATCAGACACGGAAATACATCTGCAAGTCTCTCGGTGTCTCCGAAATTTTTGAAGTATTCCCATTCGCACCAAGCCATGATCTCAGGACCCGTTGCAGAAGGATCAAACCTTGTGAAATGCTCGTTTCCCGTGTCCTCCTCAATTTCGCGGCAGATATATCCGTCATTATACTGATGCGAATAAAAATTATTCAGTGTTCCCTGAAAATCGAAAGATCGTGCTCCGTATTTTCCAAACATCAGCATAAACACCGAATCCCACATGAAAATACAGCCGTTGAAAGCCGTGTCGATATAGTTGGAAACATATCCGGCTTCTTCTTTCGGCTTGCAGAGATTTTTAAAAGCAAGCTGCCACGCCTTGTCGTAGCACCTGATAGTATCGTCATGGCCGTCCCAGATCGGACGCGGAAGATTATCCTTTTCCTGCTCATAAGTCGGCAGCGGTTTATTCTCAGGCTTCATCTTGATATATTTGTTCTCCCTGACAAATTTATTCGGGTGTATTGTCAGTTCTTCATTTCTGTTAAAACCCATAATTGTCTCCTCATAAACTTTTTTGCGTGTACAGTATATCATATATTTTTTTTATATTCAATAAATAACAGCTATCTAAATAAACTTTTTAACGAGGCAGGAATGCGCCGCTGTCCCGTTTTTTGTACTTTGCGTTCTGTGAAGTGTTGCCTTTTTTCCCTTACGTGATAGAATGACCGTGAAAGACGAAGCTCTTTCAAAATCTGCAATAATACGCAAACGGAGGTGTTTTTATGCAGAAAACATCAGGCATGGTCGCGGCATTTATCGTAATAATCATCTTGATTTGCATCTTTGCAAAGGCAGGCAGTACGCCGACGCACTATGATCCATATTTCACAACAAGCCCTTACCGATACTCCTCAAACCGCGCCGCAACCACTACTAAACGATATACGACTACAACAAAAAGCTATTATAACTACACTCCGAAATACCGCACGACGAAAAAGCGCCCGTCCGATTATGATCCTTATAATGCCAAAAGCTACAGCAACGAAGAGGATTTTTATTTCGACCATTACGACGACTTTTTTGACTACTACGACGCGGAAGATTACTACAACGATCATCATTAACAAATTAAGGAGGCAAAAATCATGACATTTTTTGATTTTGATTGGAACTGTGACGGAAATATCGACGAGAAAGATCAGATTCTTGATGACATATTTCTTTTAAGCGCTGTACTTGATGACGAAGAAAAGTCACTTGATGATGAAGATGAAGACGACTTTGACTTGTTCTCAGACGACTTTTCAGACGGCTTCGACGATTTCTAATTGTAATATCATAAAAACGAAAGGAGGGAAAGATATGCCAAGATATGTTGTTTTACAGGTAGTTCTCAAAGAGAAGCTCATCGGCACGGGTTCGAAAAATTTGAGCGAGCTTGAAGGAATTATCAACACCCAGGCTGCAAAAGGCTACAGACTGCACACTATCTCAACATCTTCCTCAGGCAGCAAAGGTCTCGGCGGCGGCGACAGGATCCAGGCGACTATGGTTTTTGAAAGTCTGACCTGAGTCCGAAAGCAACAGTCTCCCCTGTTTTCAAGACAAGGGAGACTGTTTTTTGCCTGAAATTATGAGATTTTGATCTTAACATTGGCTCTGTCAACTTTGATCGTCTGATCTTTGTCGACAAAGTTGAGATCGACCGTTTCGTTTTTACATCTGCCGACAGCAAGTATGCCCTTGACGCAATCAGATGTCTTCTGGAAGTCGGAGCTTATGAATATCCTGCCCTCCGTAGAGGAAACATCGCTCTTGACCTTGAATGTAAATGAAACTATAACCTCTTCGTCACTGAGCATAACAGGAGTCCTGCTGACCGACGCGTCTACCGCCCACGAAGCGTAGGCTATTTTCCATCTCTTCATAACATCGCTCTGAGTCCAGTAGCTTTCGTTATTATTTCTCGAATACATCTGGGAAACAGATTTCCAGTTGCCGTTGGTTTTATATGTTTTTGCAAGATCTCCCTCAAAGGTGAGGAACGACTTTGTATCCTGCTCGCTCGTGTTCTGCATTTCGAAAACATTTCCATCGTATATAACAGGAAGCATTACGGTGAAAATTCTGTAGTTCGTTTTGAGCGCAACGCTGACTTTGATCTCATCTCCTGCTTTTGCGGAGGTTTTGTCAGTCGTGATCTTGAAATCCGCAACATACTGCTTTTCTGCGACTTTATCGTAAGAGGTAGTCACTTCGCGGGTCGTTGTTGTTTTCTTTTCAGTCGCATCGGCGGACGGTTTTGTAGCCGGAGCAGTCGTCTGTTCCTGCTTTTTGGTGGTAGTTGTTGTCGTAGTTTTCGTTGCTTTTTCTTTAGTCGTCTGCTCCTGTTTGCCGGAGCTTACAACGATCGTCACGCTGCTTCCTGCGCTAACTTTCGTTCCTGCCTTTACAGACTGGCTGATGACTGCGCCTTTGCTGACGGTGCTGCTCGGCTGCTCTTTGACAACAGCTTTCAAATCGTTCTTCTCAAGAAGCTTCTTTGCGTCGCTCTGCGTTCTGAAAACAACATTCGGCACTACGACCTTTGCGTCTTCCTCGCTTCCTTTGCTGACAACAACTTCAACGCTGCCGGTATCCTCATTGGTCTTCTGGCTGATGATCTCGCCTTTCTTTACGGTGTCGCTGTATTCCTCGGAAACGATCGTCATGCCGATGCCTTTTTCGTTCAAGGTTTTCTTAGCCTCGGCTTTATCCTGCGATACAACATCGGGCACAGACGACAAATCAGCTTTTTGAGAAGTATTTTCAGAGCCCTTGCTGACGACGATTTTCACTTTATCGGAGCTTTTTGCGCTGCCGACAACAGACTGGCTGATGACAGTTCCTGCCGGAACAGTGTCGCTGTATTCTTCGACGACCTCTGCCTGCGCTCCTGCCGCTTCGATTGTTTCAACGGCAAGCTCTTGTGAAAAATCTGTCAAATCGGGTATTTCCGTCTGATATGCTTTTTGACTGATGACAACTCCGACAGCAGAATTTTTTTCGACCTTCTCACCTGCCTTGGGGTCCTGCGACAAAACAGTATTCTCGTCCACATCATCTGTCGATACGACATCGTCGACAAATACGGTCAGCCCGTTTTCTTCAAGGAGGCTTTGAGCTTCTTCGATATTCAGCTTTTCAACATCGGGAACTTCTACTTTTGAGGAAAAGACTCCACAAATGAGTAATACAGCCAGCACGATCACAACAACTGCAATCGGAACTATTATTTTAACAACTTTCGGAATTTTTGCAAATTTCTCGTTCATGTTCGATCTTCCTTTCTTTGTGACTATGATTATACCATAGAGGATATGAATTATCAACCGCGAAAATTTTAACTTTTTTTAAAAATATATTCCATTTTTGTCAATATTGGTGTATAATAAACTGCAATTATTTTTTCAGGAAAGAGGAAGACGATGAGTTATACTGTAGATCCGCGCGCATGGGGCACTGTGTTCCCTGTTCCGTCGGATGTTGTCGACAAGTACATAAAGCTCGCCGGAGCCACTCAGCTCAGGGTATTGCTGTGGCTTCTTAGAAATGTCTCCCGATCTCCTGACGCTGACACGATATCCGCAGGTTTGAAGATCGACAAGGCTGAGGTCGAAGACGCGCTTCAATTCTGGATGGAAGTCGGCATCGTGATGTCTGATTCCGTTTCGCAGACCGTTTCGGAGCAGTCATCTGCAAAGCAAAAGCCGGAACCCGTTAAATCTTCTCCTCTGCCTGCAAAAAAGAATATCGCTTACATAAAACCCAATCTTCAGCAAATTATCGACAGAACAAATGAAGACGAAAACGTCAAGCACCTTTTTGACGGAGCGCAGTCCATTCTTTCGAAAACGATCGGTCATGACGGACAGAGCACGCTTTTGATGCTTCACGACAGCTTTGGCTTGCCTGTTGAAGTAATTCATTTGCTGTTGAGCTATTGTGTTTCAATAGGCAAAGCGTCGTTTGTATATATCTCCAAAGTCGGCAGAGACTGGGGCGAGAGGGAAATCGACACCCTCGAAAAGGCGGACGATCAGATCAATAAGCTGAAATCCTGCAACAAGCTTTGGAGCGAGCTTCGTCAGCTTGCAGGCATCGCGACTCCTCAGCCGACTAATACCCAGCTTAAATACCTTGACTGCTGGCAAAACGAGCTGCAATACGGCGTAGAGATGATCTTCCTTGCGTATGAGGAAATGGCTAACAATTGCGCAAAGATAAGTTTTCCTTACATGGACAAGGTTTTAAAGAGTTGGAACAAGGACGGTCTTAAAACGCCGGACGATGTCGAAAAAGCAAAAAGCGAGAGAAAAAGCGCCGGTACTTCAAACCATCAAAAGCCAAACCTGACAACCTCGTATGATAAAGATGAATTTTTAAAGCGTGCTCTCAACGATCCGCTGATATATAAACGGAAAGAAGAGGAGGAAGACTGATGCCATACAGCAAACAGATTTTTAAAAAAGCATCCGACATCGTCGCAAAAAGGCGTCTTGACGCTCAGCAGCTTTGCCGTCAGAACCACGACAAATGCGTCCTCCTTTTCCCTGAAATCGCGCAGCTTGAAAAAGAGATGGCTTCAAGTGCTCTTGCCGTTACAAAGGCTCTTGAAATGAAAGACAAGGCGGCAGATTATATTGCCGCTCTGATGAAAAAGAATCTATCCTCCCAGCAGAAAATACGGGAAATTCTTAAAGCCAACGATCTGCCTGAAGACTATTTGGTTCCGCATTATTTTTGCAAAAAATGCGACGACACGGGTTTTGTCGATGGAATAATGTGCGACTGTCTGAAAGAGTGCATGAAGATAACTGCAGTCAATGACATTTCCGACAAACTTCCCTTGAAGGATAATACCTTTGAAAAATTTGATTTGTCATACTATAGTTCTGAGATGACGGACTATCATTCCTCCGTCTTAGGCGATATAAATGTTATTCCGCGAAAAAAGATGGAAAGTATTCTAAATTTCTGTAAAGAGTATGCCGAAGACTTCAATAATCATGCTGACAGTCTTCTTTTTACAGGCGAAACAGGTCTTGGAAAAACTCACCTGTCGCTTGCAATTGCCGGCAAGGTTATCGAAAGGGGGTTCAGCGTAATATACGGCTCTGCGCAGAATCTTCTCAATATGCTCGAAGATGAAAAATTCGGCAGGGGTAATCTCGATTATTCAGTCGAACAATCCCTTCTGGGATGCGATCTGCTGATCATCGACGATCTCGGCTCTGAGTTTTCGACCCAGTTTACCGTCTCGGCTATTTACAACATAATCAACACAAGACTTTTAGAAAGAAAACCTGTCATCATCAGCACAAATTTTTCCTTCGACGACATGGAAAAGAAATACTCCCCCCGTGTTGCATCGAGAATATACGGCAACTATCGCCACCTCATTTTCTTCGGCAGGGATATCAGGCAGTTGAAAAGCCAATACTGATCACAGGTGATATAAATGTCTTTGAAATATCCAAACAAAATACCGAAAATTCCTGTATCTCACGCTGCAACATGGGTCGTGTGCAGATCTCTGCTTCTCGTCTGGGGAATCGTTTATCTGTTTCTCGGCAGCACGACACAGTTTTTGCAGTCGCTTTTCGCAATTGCGTTTAAACACCTTTGGGATATGTTTCAGCTTTGGGGCGGAAAGACTTTTATCACAAAAGTCAGCTACCGCTTTCAGACTCAGCTTAATGTTTTCATTTGCCTCGGATGCGTTGTCGGAACAACGCTCAACAAGCAGACGAACATTGAATTTGTCGACGACATCC
>JAFSTS010000093.1 GCA_017445685.1 Clostridia bacterium
CCATTTCACCATGATTCATCACGAGGACTTTTGTGGCAATTTTTGCAATATCCTCCATGCTGTGCGAGACAATTATAACAGTTTTTCCCGTTTTGTTTTTATAATTTTTTATCATCGAAAAAACAGTGTCTCTGCCCCTCGGATCAAGTCCTGCCGTAGGTTCGTCAAGCACAAGAATTTCGGGATCCATCGCCATAACTCCTGCGATGGCAACCCTTCTTTTTTCTCCGCCGGAAAGATCAAACGGGGATTTTTCAAAATAGCTTTCATTAAGACCTACATAAAAAATACTGTCTCTGACTCTCTTTTCGATCTCTATTGAGTCAAGTCCCATGTTTTTTGGGCCGAAAGCAACATCCTTGAACACTGTTTCTTCAAAAAGCTGGTATTCAGGATATTGAAAACAAAGACCGACTTTGAAACGGGAATTTCTGACAGTCTGTTTGCTTTGCCAAATATCTTCCCCGTCAAGCAGTATCTGTCCCTCGGCGGGTTTTAAAAGCGCGTTGAAATGCTGAATAAGCGTGCTTTTTCCTGAGCCTGTGTGTCCGATAATGCCGACAAGCTCACCCTCCTGAATATCAAAGCTGCAATTTTTCACCGCAGCAACCTGAGTGGCGGTTCCCTGCCCATACAAATAGGTCAAGCCGCGCACAGATAATTTTGCCATATTTTTATCCTCGAATTAAAAGTTTTTCAGTTTGCGCAACACATTCATCTACAGTAAGAATGTTCGATTCGATATCAATGCCGCTCTTTTTGAGCATATTAGCAAATTCTGTGACCTGTGGAACATCAAGCCCTGCTTTTTTGATTTCTTCGACCCTTGAAAAAACCTCAGCAGGTTTTCCGTCCATGATTATTTTTGCATTATCCATCACGATCACTCTGTCTGCAAGGACAGCCTCGTCCATGAAGTGAGTTATCAGAACAACAGTTTTATTTTCCTCTTTGTTAAGGCGCAAAACGGTGTCGATAACATCCTTTCGTCCTCGCGGATCAAGCATTGCCGTCGGCTCGTCAAGAACGATGGCGTCGGTGTGCATTGCAAGCACGCCTGCAATTGCAACACGCTGTTTCTGACCGCCGGAAAGCTTGTGCGGTTCAAAAAAACGAAAATCGTACATTCCTACATCTTTAAGCGATCGATCGACTCTTTTTCGTATTTCGTCAGGGTCAACACCGAGATTTTCAGGGCCGAAAGCAACATCGTCTTCAACTATTGTCGCAACGATCTGGTTGTCCGGGTTTTGAAAAACCATGCCGACTTTTTCACGGATCTGATATTTCAGCTCTTCATCGGATGTATCCATTCCGCAAACAGTGACTTTGCCCGTTGTCGGAACGATGATCGCATTGACAGCCTTTGCAAGAGTCGATTTTCCTGAGCCGTTGTGACCGAGGACTGCGACAAACTCGCCTTTGTTTATTTTTAGATTTATGTTTTCAAGCGACAAAGGGAGAACCTTGCCTTCCTCGTCGCTTTCATATCTGAAGCTTACATTTTCAAAAGTGATAAATTCATTCATTGTTATTTCTCCAAACGGAAGTTGCGCCGCAGGGTAAAACAAGTCCGCTTTCGGAACATTCAAGACCGATCTCCGAGCTTGAAACTTCTCCCTGATATCTTTTTTTGACAACGCTTGACAAGATATAATCCATTACGCTTGCAGAAAGTCCCGTTGTATACGAATTGATAAAAACCGCCTTTGAGTCTTTATACAGTAATTGACTGCAAAGCTCTGCAAATTCATATATTTCGTCTTCAAGTCTCCAGACTTCTCCGCCGGGGCCTCTGCCGTATGACGGAGGATCCATGATTATAATATCATATTTATTACCGCGTCTTATCTCTCTTTTTACAAATTTAATGCAGTCATCTACAAGCCATCTGACATTTTTATTTTCTACGCCCGATAAAACAGCGTTTTCCTTTGCCCAAAGCACCATGCCTTTTGACGCGTCAACATGAGTAACATCCGCTCCTGCTTTCAGGCACGCTATTGTTGCCGCGCCGGTATAAGCAAACAGGTTAAGCACTTTCAG
>JAFSTS010000094.1 GCA_017445685.1 Clostridia bacterium
CAGTTATCAAAACTTCGTCCACGAAGAAGGATATGAGAGTTGACATCTGCTCAAACTGTCACCCGTTCTTCACCGGCAAGCAGAAGCTTGTTGACACAGGCGGACGCGTCGACAGATTTAACAAAAGATTCAATCTCGGTTGATTTCAGGAAATATCGGCAGACAACGGTTTTTGTTGTCTGCCTTTTTCCCACTTTGAGAGCATTGATCAAATTCAAAGAGGTGAGAAAATGTCGGACGAATATCGTACGATAAAGCAGGAGGCATCAGACGAATTTGTTGAAAAAAAGTCGCGTTTTATCGGCTATGTAAAACCGGTTGCCACTCAGCAGGAGGCTCTTGATTTCATTGAGTCGATTCGAAAAAAGCACTGGGACGCCACACATAATGTCTATGCATATGTCTTGCGCGAAAACATGACAAAGCGTTTTTCGGACGACGGCGAGCCTCAGGGGACGGCAGGCATTCCCGTAATTGAAGTGCTCAATAAGGAAAACCTGACCGATTGCGCAGTAGTTGTCACCAGATATTTCGGCGGAACGCTTCTGGGCGCAGGCGGTCTTGTCAGGGCGTATTCACACGCGGCGAAGCTTGCTGTTGACGCAGGCGGCATTTCGACGGTCAGCCTTTGCCAAAGCGGTGAAATAGTGTGCGACTACTCTTTTTACGGAAAGCTGACTTCTCTGATCCCCGAAAAAAACGGAGTTATCACGGACACAAAATTCGAAGACAATGTCAGAGTTGGATTTGCCGTTAAAAAAAGTGATTTTGCCGCCTTGAAAGCAGCGGTTATCGACTCTTCAAACGGAAAATTTGACTGCAAAAAAACAGGCGAATTTTACGCTGATTTGAAAAAATAAAAAATTTTTCGAAAGTTTAAAGGGAAAAACGAAAAACAATTGTATATAAGTAAAGAAGGGGTGAGTTTATGGGCAAAAGCATCGGAGAGATCACATGCGAGCTTGAACACAAAATAATGTGCGACAAGGCGGCGCTTGCCGACAGCTCGCTCGGACGAGCCGTTCCCGAAAGGGAAAGCAGCGTCAGAACGGTATACCAGCGTGACCGCGACAGGATAATCCACTGCACATCTTTCAGAAGGCTCAAGCACAAGACTCAGGTGTTCCTGTCTCCTGAGGGCGACCACTACAGAACAAGGCTGACTCACACTCTCGAAGTTTCGCAGATTGCAAGGACTATCGCAAGAGCGCTGAGGCTCAATGAAGACCTTACCGAAGCAATTGCCCTCGGTCACGATCTGGGACATACGCCTTTCGGACACGCAGGCGAAAGAGCACTCAACAAGCTCATGCCCGGAGGATTTCATCATTATCTCCAAAGCGAGAGAGTGGTGGACAAGCTTGAAAAAGGCGGCAAGGGGCTTAACCTTACTTACGAAGTCAGAGACGGCATAAAATGCCATACCGTCGGAAAACCGGCGGATACCTTTGAGGGCAGGATCGTAAAGCTTTCGGACAAAATAGCATATCTTAACCATGATATTGACGATGCCGAAAGAGCAGGCGTGATCTCGGAGGACGATATTCCGCTTGAGATCAGGCAGACCCTCGGCTTTTCAAAGTCGGACAGGATAAATGCTCTCGTTGTATCAGCTATCAATAATTTCGGCGACGACATCATTCTTGACGAAAAGACAAACGAAGCTTTTGAACAACTAAATACTTTCATGTTTGCAAATGTCTACACAAACCCGGTCTGCAAAAGCGAAGAGATAAAGGTTTATGATATGATCGGAAGAATGTTTTCATACATCATTGAAAACGAGGAGATTCTGCCGGCTGAATTTGAAAAAATAAGAGCCGAAGAGGGAATCGAAACGGCTGTGAAGGATTATATCGCAGGCATGACCGACAGATATGCAATTTCCGTTTTTGAAAAGTTTTTTGTCCCTAAGTCGTGGTACTATTGATAAGGAGAGTGGACAATGGCTTTTGACGATAGATTTTTAAGCGAGCTTCGCGAGAGAAATGATATTACCGATGTCATCTCCGAATATGTTGTTCTCTCCAAACGGCAGGGCAGGATCAGAAAAGGGCTTTGCCCGTTTCACAATGAAAAAACACCTTCGTTTGCCGTCTATGAAGATACGCAGTCCTTTTATTGCTTCGGCTGCGGGGTCGGCGGAGATGTTATCGGATTTATAAGAAATATCGAAAATCTCGATTACCTTGACGCCGTCAAAAAGCTTGCCCAGCGCGCAGGCTTGACGATGCCGGAGGAGCAGTACGATAATTCGCTTCAAAACAGGAAAAAAAGAATATACGAACTCAATAAATGCGCGGCAAAGTTTTTCCACGAGCAGCTTCTTGCAAAGGAAAACAGATTTGCTCTTGAATATTATCTCGGCAGAGGTTATACTCCGGCGACGATCAAGCATTTCGGCTTGGGATATGCCCCGGACGGCTGGACTTACCTTAAACAATATCTCAACGAGCACGGGTTTCGCAACGAAGAAATTTACGAGGCGGATCTCGTCAAGAGGAGCGAAAAAAATTCCAAGGTCAGTTTCTACGACAATTTCCGCAACAGGATGATGACGCCTATTATTGATGTGCGCGGAAATGTTGTCGGCTTCGGCGGCAGAGTGCTTGACGATTCAAAACCGAAATATGTAAACACTTCGGATACGCTCGTCTATAAAAAGAGCCACGAAGTTTTTGCGCTGAACTTTGCGAAAAATGCAAACCCGGAAAGTCTTATTATATGTGAAGGGTATATGGATGTCATAGCCTTGCATCAGGCAGGCTTTACTAATGCAGTAGCGTGTCTCGGTACGGCTTTGACGATTGAGCAGGCAAAGCTGATCAAACGCTATGTTTCGGAAGTGGTGCTATCTTACGACTCGGACGAAGCGGGGCAAAAAGCGACGCAGAGAGCCATACAGATATTCACCTTGGCAGGTCTTAAGGTCAGGGTGCTGAAGCTCAGCGGCGGAAAAGACCCGGACGAGATAATCAA
>JAFSTS010000095.1 GCA_017445685.1 Clostridia bacterium
AGGTCGATCTCATTGCAGCCTATTCTTGCTGCGATCTGCTGATCTCCGCCCTGTGTTCCGCCGAGAAAACGGGCGACCTTAAGCCCTGTAGCGTCCGAAACCATTTTGCCCGTCGTTCCGGTCGCACAAAGATTGTGGTGGCTTAAAACACCGCAATATGCAATGCAAAACTGGGTCATAAGTTCTTTTTTCGCGTCGTTTGCAATAAGTGCAATATTCATAAAATCACTCCGCTTCTGAGATTTATGACATAATTATATAACAATCATCAACAAATTTCAATAGACTTTTGTTGTTTTTTCACAGTTTTTTGCATTATTTTTTTAGCTTATAAATTTCAATCTCACTTCTTCGCCCATGATCCTTCTTGCAATGCGCTCAAAGCTTCTCTGAGGTTTTTTCTTCAGGGAAAAGCCGTTTTTGCCCATTGACACAAGCGCGATCTCACGGTCAAACGGCACTACGCCTATCAGCCTGACCTTTGTCTCGTCGATCACGCTGTCAATGTTTAGATTCTTTTTCCCGGCGGAAAGCTTTGTTATCATCTTGTTGATAACAAGTCTGACATCCGATATGCCCAGAGAGCGCATTCTTTCTGCGGCAACACCGGAGCTTCTGACGCATACATCCTCAGGGTTTGAAACAACGATCCCCCGGTCGGCACATTTTACGGCGGCTTCAAAAAATTTTCCCACTCCTGCCGGAGCGTCTATTAAAATAAAGTCAAAATCTTCATCGAAGGATTTGATCATTTCATGTAATTTTTCCGAAGTGAGATCCTCGTCTTTCTTTGGAGCGCAAAGCAGAAAGACGCCGTCTTTTTCCATCAGCGCTTCCTCTTTTTCACATCGTGAAAGCAGAATATCTCCCCAGTTGTAAACGACTTCATTCCCAACGCCGAAAATCACATCAAGGCTCGGCAGAGAAACATCAAAATCACACAACAATACTTTTTTCCCAAGCTGCCCGAGAGCCGTTGCAATTCCTGCGGCGCAGGTTGATTTTCCGACTCCGCCCTTCCCGGAGGCAACAACGATTTTTTCCGCCACGGATTTTTCCTCCAATAATTATTTTACGCAAGACCCATTTTCTTTGCCATTTCAGCAGTTTTGAGTTCAAGCATCTTGCTGACGCCCTCCTCCTGCATCGTAACACCGTAGAGCATATCCGCTTCCTCCATCGTTCCTCGACGGTGAGTGATTAGGATAAATTGAGTATTTTTCGTCATTCTTCTGACATACTGAGCGTATCGTGTTACATTGACATCGTCAAGAGCAGCTTCCACTTCGTCAAACACGCAAAACGGCGCAGGAGTCACCTTGAGTATCGCAAACAAAAGCGCAATTGCGGCAAGACCCTTTTCACCGCCGGAGAGAAGGTCGATATTTTTAACATTCTTTCCTGGAGGCTGAACCTTGATTTCAATATTGCATTCCAAAACATCAAGCTCGTCTTCAAGCACAAGTTCAGCTTTTCCTCCGCCGAAAAGCTCGGAGAAAGTTTCACCGAAATAGGAATTGATTTTTGCAAACTGCTCTCTGAATTGCTCGCTCATTTTGCCGGTCAGCTCGTTGATAAGCTTCAAAAGCTCGTCACGCGACTTTTCAATGTCCTCGATCTGACCTTTCATAAACTCATATCTTTTGCTGACTTCGTCATATTCCTCAATTGCGTCGACATTTACGCTGCCGAGCGCACGGATCTTGTTTTTGATTTCATGCAGACTTCTTGAAGCGGCAGGAACATCTTCGATGACTATGCCGAGATCTTCCGCTTCGCTTTTTGAAAGCTGGTATTCATCGTAAAGCTTGTTGACGGTGTCTGTATATTCTTTTTCGATCGACGATTTTCTTTCTTCAAGCCTTGCGTTTTCGCCACTGAGCTTTTCCCTGTCTTCAAGCAACTGCTTTTCCTTCTGACGAAGCTCATTTGTGCGGCTGTCGCATCTGTCGCGTCTTTTTATAAGCTCGGCTATTTCGCCCTTTGAATCACCTGTTCTTGTGCGAAGTTTTTCTGCCTGAGACTGAAGCTCCTCGATGTGCTTTTGAACATCAATATTGGCTTTTTTGAGCTGCTCGATCTCATTTTCAAGCTCTTTTCTTCTCTCGTTTCCATCGCCTGCGCTTGATTGAAGCTCTTCGATCGAACGGCGTTTAGAGTCGATATCCTTATTGAGAGCAAGGATGTCAAGGTTTATCTCGTTTTCCTTTTTGCCCAGATCGTCTCCGGAGGCGGCAAGCTTTTCACGGTCTGTCGTCTTTTCGTCAATTTCCTGTCTGACCGAATCAAGCTTTTGAGAAAGAACTGATATTTCATGAGAGCTTTCTTTTGAAGCTTTTGAGAAAATATCAAGCCTCGCCTGCGAAGACTGCTGCTCGCTTCTAAGCTCTTCAAGTCCGTTTTCCACTGTTTCAAGCTGACCGAGAGTGAGCTTTAAGGAGCTTTCCTTTCTGATTATCTCCTCCTGAACACGAAGCAGGTCTGCCTGAGCGGCGCTGAGAGTGCCCTCTGCAAGCGCAAGGTCTTCACTAAGAGTCTTATATTCGGCGCGCTCTTTTTCAAGCTCGGCTTCGATCTCTTTCGTCTGGGAATTTAGCTTTTCAATTTCATTCAGACGGCTGAGCATACCTGAGTTTTGACCTCTTGAGCCGCCTGTCATCGAACCGCCGGTATTGATGACCTGACCGTCAAGAGTGACGATTTTGAATTTGTATGAATATTTTTTTGCAATTGCGATCGCACAGTCCATGTCCTCTGCAACGGCAATATGTCCAAGCTGATATTTGAAAATTTCAGAATACTTGCTGTCGTAACTGACGAGTTTATCCGCCATGTCGACAAATCCGTATTCGTCGTCCAACCCTTTTTCCGTAAAAGGTTTTGACTTAATGGCAGTCAGCGGCAGGAAAGTCGCCCTGCCAAGACGGTTTTCTTTAAGAAAACCGATCGCCCTCTTAGCGTCGTTCTCAGAGTCGGTGACAATATGCTGAATCGACGCTCCAAGAGCTGTTTCAACCGCTGCGGCATATTCTTCATCAACCGAAATAAGCTGTGAAAGCGGAGCATGAATACCCCTGAGAGCGCCGCGCTTAGTCTGCTTCATAACTGCTTTTACGCTGCCAGAATAGCCCTCCATGTTCTTTTCAAGATCGTCAAGCATTTTTACCCGCGACTGTTTTCTGTGAAGGTCAAATTCAAGGGTATCGATTTTTTCTTTAAGCTTTTCGCTTTTTTCCCGCTTTGCTGCAGCTTTTAATTCGTAGCCTGCAATACTGTTTTTAATTTCAAGTTCGCTTTTTTTGCTTTCTTCAAGCTCACTTCTCTGCAGCGATTCTTTCTTCTTTATCTCATCGCAGATAGCCTGTCTTGACGACAGCATTTCCTCAACCGTTTTTGATCTGGAGAGGATCTCCTCGATTGAAGATTCGGCAGTGGACTGCTTGATCCTTTGCTCGCTGATTTCAACCGTAAGCTGTTCGACTGTCTGGGACATTTTCAGAATCTCGTCGGCAAAAGCGTCGTTTTCAAGGCGTATCTTGGTGATTTCGGAGACAGCCTCTGCAAGCTCCTGCTTTTTCTTTTCAATCTCTTTTTC
>JAFSTS010000096.1 GCA_017445685.1 Clostridia bacterium
GCAGGATATATCCCTCTTTCTCAAGTCCGAGCCTTGCGAGGATGTCGGAGCTTTCGATTTTTTCAAGGTTTTTATTAAGCACCTCCGCCATCGGTGATCCTGTGACGAAAGTTCTCTCTTTTGGAAGTCCGCATTCATGAAGATATCTTCTTGCGTGCTCCGAATAGGCAAGATTTACATCGGAGATGATGTCGACGATCCGCCTGTTCGTCTCTTCGGGCAGGCACTCGTCCTTGCATCTGTTGCCGGCTTCCATGTGGAAAATCGGGATATGAAGCCGCTTTGCCGATATTGCCGAAAGGCAGGAATTAGTGTCGCCGAGGACAAGCACTGCGTCAGGCTTTATCTGCCGCATAAGCTTATAGGAGCAGTTGATTATGTTGCCGACGGTTTCACCGAGGTCGTCACCGACCGCGTCCATGTAACATTCCGGATCGTCAAGACAAAGGTCGCGGAAAAAAATGCCGTTGAGAGTATAATCGTAGTTTTGCCCGGTGTGCGCAAGCACAGTGTCAAAATACTTTCTGCATTTTTCTATCACGGCGGACAGCCTGATTATCTCAGGTCTTGTGCCGACGATGATGAGCAGCTTTAGCCTGCCGTCATTTTTGAAAGAAACATCGCTGAAATCAAGTTTCATACTTTTTCTCCTGTCAAACTTTTTCAAAGAAAGTGTCCGGTCTTTGAGGATCAAAAACCTCGTTTGCCCACATAAGCGTCACAAGATCGTTGGTTTCGGACAGATTGATGATATTATGAGTATAGCCCGGAAGCATATAAACAGCCTGTATCTTTTCGCCCGAAACTTCAAATTCGATAACCTCATCCGTTCCGATCTTCCGCTGCTGAATGAGCGCTTTTCCCGATACAACAATAAAAAGCTCCCACTTGGTATTGTGCCAGTGCTGACCTTTTGTGATACCCGGCTTTGAGATGTTGACCGAAAACTGACCGTGACCGCAGGTTTTCAAAAGCTCGGTAAAGCTTCCCCTTTCGTCGCAGTTCATCTTTGGCGAGAAGACAGCTTTTTCACGCGGCAGATAAGAAAGATAAGTCGAAAAAAGCTTCTTTTCAAACGAGCCGTCCGACATCTCAGGCATAAGAAGCGTCTTCGGCTGAGATTTAAAGCTTTCGAGAATTTCAACTATTCTGCCGAGCGTCACCCTATGCGTCGTCGGGACAAAACAAAAGCTGCCTTTTTCGCTTTCAACTGCGTTCATGCCGTCATAAACGCACCTGTGTTCCCTACCCTCAAGGCAGCCGAGCATTTCTTCAACAAGATCGTCGATATAAACGAGCTCAAGCTCAGTCGTTTCATCGTTGACGGTAACCGGCAGATCGTTTGCAAAATTGTTGCAAAATGTCGCAACGGCGGAATTGTAGTTTGGTCTGCACCATTTGCCGAAGATATTCGGAAAACGGTAAACAAGCACCTTCACACCCGTCTTTTTGCCGTATTCGAAAACGGCATTTTCACTTTCAAGCTTGCTTTTTCCGTAGTCGCTTCCTTCGTATCTGCCCTGTAAACAAGCCTGAACAGACGAGGAGATCATTACCGGGCATTTATTCCCCTTTTTTTCAAGAAGCGAAAGCAGCTCGCCTGCAAAACCGAAATTACCCTTTAGAAATTCGGAAGGGTTTTTCGGTCTGTTCACTCCGGCAAGGTTAAAGACGAAATCTGCCTGAGAACAGAAGTTTTCAAGTTCTTCGAAAGACGATTCAACATCGTATTCAAATATTTCTTCGATCTCCAAGCCCGGACGCGTTTTATCCTTGCCGTCTTTGATATTTCTGAGAGCTTCGACAAGGTTTCTACCGACAAACCCGGCGGAGCCTGTGACTAAAATTTTCATCTTATTTTTCCCAATTTTCAAGCTGAGAACGGACATACGGGAGTGAAAGAAGCCGTTCTTTTATCTGCTCGATATTCAAGATCCTCGTCTTTGCGGAGTTAAATTCTCCGATAAGGTTTTCCTTTGTGTCGCCCTCTTTGAAATATTTATCATAGTTAAGGTCGCGCTTGTCGCTGGGCACTCTGTAGAAATTGCCGAGGTCAACTGCCTTTGCGCCCTCTTCCTTCGTAAGAAGTGTTTCGTACATTTTTTCCCCGTGGCGAATACCGATAGTCCTGATCTCGTGACCGTCGGGAGCAAAAATCTCCGTTACGGCTTTTGCAAGATCGCCGATAGTGCTTGCGTCGGCTTTCTGGACAAGAATATCGCCCGAAACTCCGTTTTCAAACGCGAACAAAACAAGGTCTATCGCCTCTTCAAGACTCATGATAAATCTCGTCATCGAAGGCTCGGTTATCGTGATCGGATTTCCTGCTTTGATCTGGTCGATCCAAAGCGGGATCACAGAGCCTCTCGAACACATGACATTGCCGTACCTTGTGCAGCAGATCTTTGTTTTTTCAGGCTCGACGATGCGTGACTTTGCAACGATGACTTTTTCCATCATCGCTTTTGAAGTTCCCATTGCGTTGATGGGGTAAGCCGCCTTGTCGGTCGAAAGGCAGATGACGCGCTTGACTCCCTCGTCAATGGCAGCCGTCAGCACATTATCCGTTCCGATAACATTCGTCTGCACCGCTTCCATCGGGAAAAATTCGCACGACGGGACCTGCTTGAGCGCAGCGGCATGGAAAATAAAATCTACGCCGTGAATGGCATTTTTGACGGACTGGATGTTGCGAACATCGCCGATATAGAACTTGATTTTTTCCGACGCTTCGGGCATTCTTGCCTGAAACTCGTGTCTCATATCGTCCTGTTTTTTCTCGTCTCTGGAGAAAATACGGATCTCGCCGATATCGGTCCGCAAAAATCTGTTGAGAACAGCGTTTCCAAACGAGCCTGTTCCGCCGGTGATCATAAGAGTTTTATCTTTAAAAATTGAGCCACTCATAAATAACGACCTTTCATTTGCCTAACGAATTATTGATTCTTTTGATTATATCATCAGCATTTCCAAAAGTCAACACAGGCTAAAACAAAAATCCGGCTGCAGAAAATGCAGCCGGTAAAAATCGTTTGTTTATTATCTGTTTGTAAATGCGCCGATGATTTTTGTAATTGCGCTTGAAGCCCATTCAACGATCTTTGAGAATACGCCGGAAACAGCGTTCTGGACAGGAGCGGGAATGATCTTGTCAATAAATGCCTTTACCTTTGCTTTGACGACATTGTAGTAGAAGGTTACTTTATCTGTCGTCTGATTTACTTCGTCAGACTGTTTGACCTGAACGCCTTCGCCTGCGTATGCGCCGATGTTGATTTTGCCGTCGATGTAGTCAACTTCGTTGCCGAACATATCTTCAAGGACAAACCACGAAACCGGAAGAACTGCGGCATATTTTTCGAAGATGTTTGTGCCGGCTTCGATCATCGGAGAATCGTCGTCAAGAATGAAATCATTCAGCGCAAGACCTGTCATAGTCTGGGAATTAGCGTACTGCGGATGAGCAAGAACTGCGTCATCATCGTCATTCTTCATGGTGTTATGATAGCAGTTTGTGTCAAAGTAGTTATCCTTTGCGATCTTAACTTCACCGAGAAGCTCCATGTCGTAAATGTTATTTGCAATTACGCTGAGAACAAGCTTGCTCATATCAAGCGAATAGGGCTTGTAGAAGGTGTTGTTGATAAGACCCATTACGCTTGTGTCGGAAATGGAGAAAACTGTCGGAAGCTTGCTGTCGCACGCTGAGATACAGTAAGCAATGCAAACATAGCTTTCATCCTTGAGATCGTTGATCATGAAGGAAGCGTTGTTCGACGAGAAAACCTTGGAGATAGTTGTGTTTGTCGTGTCGACAATAGAAATTGCAGGACCGTTGCAGTCTGTGATAGTTGCGTTGGTGAAGTTGATGTTTTTGGAGTTTTTGATAACTACCGCTGCGTCAAGAACAGGCTCAACCTCAGGGATCTCTTCGCCTTCTGCAACTTCGGGAGTCTCAACGAAATACGCAGCTTTTGCCGTAAATCCGTCAAGAGTGAAGCCGTCAAGTCCGTCAACTACAAGAGCTGCGCCCTTGCTGTATTCAACGGAACCGTTTGAATAGGAGATGTTTGCAACGCCGGAATTGATGACGATGGGAGCTTCTACAAAGGAGAAGTCACAGCCTGTGATGGTGATATTGCTGTTTTCGCCTTCAAACTCGATGGGGTTGTTCATAGTCTTTGTTACAGACTGGTTTGCAATATAGCTGTCAACATTTTCGATAACGATATCCGAGCTGTCTTTTACATGGATACCGTCGCCGTTGATCGCGCTGATGTTGATGTTTTTGATAGTGATAAATGAGCAGTCGATGATGTCAATAGCGTTTCCCTGCTCTGTTGTAAGGTTGGAACTGCTTCCTTCACCGTCAAGAGCGCCTGCGTTATAGTTGCAGACAACCGTTACGGGAGTAGTTGCAGTACCTTTGATGCCGTTGAGAACGAGAGTGCTGTAATAGATCTCTTCGGAAGAGACATTGATAACAACGCCTGTTCTGTCGCCGCCGGCGATTTTTTCATTGATAGTGTCCACAGCAGTGCCGTAAAGAAGATCGTCCAGACTCCAGGGATTTGATTTCGTTCCCTTGCCTGTTGCAGAACCTGACGCAGTGACATATCTCGTGTAGTCATTGTCGCCTGCAAAAGCGCAGACAGTGAAAATCGAGAAGATCATCACGATCGCCATTACCATCGAAAGAATTTTGAAATTTTTCTTCATAGTATTTTCCTCCGTTGAAAAATGAATATTTTGACCAAGACAAAAATATCCTTTAGTCGTCTTAAGAGTATCACAATTTATTTCCAAAGTCAAGAAAAATTAAATCTGAAAGTTATAAAAAATTATTAAAACAAGACAAAATTTTATAAATCATGTTGTTTTAACAGCCTGTTTGCTTTCAGGTATTTTCTTTTGCGGCAAAACCGAATGAAAAATTTTTTGAAAAGTCGTTGAAATAATCGGACAAATGTGTTGATTTTGGCGCTTTATAATGGTATAATAATCAAGTTATACGACAATACCATATCCATCGGCTTCGGAGGTAAAAAATGAAAAGGAAAATTTCGGCTGTGCTTCTTGTTTTGGTGTTAGCTCTTTTGTTTTCGTCATGCGGCGGGAAAATCGAAACGGTAACTGACAACAACGGCAGACAGTACACGGTCAAAAGGGATAAAAACGGTTTTGCCCAGACCGACGACAAGGGCGATCTTATCGTCTATGAAACGGACGACAACGGCAAAATCAAGCAAAACAGCGACGGCGAAGATGTCACGAGCGTTATGGATTTCCCCGGTTATATCAGCGACGGCAAAAGCGTAGAATGCGAGTCTTTTTCAATTGAAATTCCCGAAGGCTGGGCGCTGCAAAACGGTCACACCATAAGACTTTTCAACGAGGAATATCAGGCTGAGATCACTTTCACGCTCAGATCCACGGATTCAGTCGATGATTGTATCGACCAGATCAAAGCTCTTTTTGACGGCTGGGATGCGCAATGGAAAGAGTCGGAAATGAAGTTTGACTTCGCCACGGCAAAGGTCATCACTTCAAGAAACCTTATCGAAAACTATGAAAAATCCTACATCGTTTTTGCAATCGGCAACACCTCGTATGCCATCAACACTTCGTTTAACACAAAGCTTGCCGACAGCGTTGACTTCGAGTCGGTCATCGGCAAAATGACTTTTAAATAAGGGACAGAAGGAGAAAGAATTATGATTTTTACTCAGGAAATAGGAATTGACCTCGGCACAGCAAATACGCTTGTTTTCATGAAAGGCAAAGGCATCGTCATCCGCGAGCCTTCCGTAGTTGCAGTAGACGGCAGAATGAATCCGCCCAGAGTCGTCGCCATCGGCACTCAGGCTAAAGAGATGATCGGCAGAACTCCCGGCTCAATCACGGCTGTAAGACCTCTCAAGGACGGAGTTATTGCCGACTTCGACATCACCTCGGATATGCTCAAGGAGTTTATCAGAAAGGCTATCAGCGGCTCGCTTTTTACAAGAGCAAAGGTAATGATCTGCATTCCGTCGGGAGTCACCGAGGTTGAAAGGCGCGCAGTTCACGACGCCGCAAGAAGCGCAGGCGCAAAATATGTAAGTCTTATCGAAGAGCCAATGGCGGCTGCTATCGGCGCAGGTCTTCCCGTGCTTGACGCAACGGGCAGC
>JAFSTS010000097.1 GCA_017445685.1 Clostridia bacterium
ATACGCAAAAAGGTTGAAGTTCAGGGACGCCATAAGAAACAGTCCGGCGGTCACGGCCAGTTCGGCGATGTTTACATCCGCTTCGAGCCCATCGAGGGTGAGGATTTCGTATTTGCCGAGGAAATTGTCGGCGGCTCTGTTCCTAAGAACTACTTCCCGGCTATCGAAAAAGGTCTTCGCGAGTGCGTAGCAAAAGGCGCAATTGCCGGCTATCCCATGGTTGGTCTTAAAGCAACGCTCTACTTCGGCTCTTACCATCCGGTAGACTCCTCGGAAATGGCGTTCAAGACTGCTGCTGCAATCGCATTCAAGAATGGTATTCCCCAGGCTCAGCCGACTATCCTTGAGCCTATCGGAACACTTAAAACATATATCCCCGATGACAAAACCGGCGACATCATGGGCGACATCACAAAGCGCAGAGGCCGCGTGCTTGGCATGGGACCGGCTGAAGAGCCCAAAATGCAGGAGCTTATTGCTGAAGTACCCATGGCTGAAATGGGCGACTTCTCAACCGTCCTTCGTTCAACAACTGCCGGCAGAGGCTACTTCACGCTTGAATTTGCAAGATATGAAGACGCACCTGCAAACATCATGCAGAAGGTTATCGAAGAAGCAAACATCGACAAGGAAGACTGATTTGTCTTTTCACGGCTGTCTGAAATGGGCAGCCGTTTCTTCATATGTTTTCATTGACATCCTTGCCCAAAAAATGTTATACTGTTTATACCAATTCAGAGGAGGAGAAATTGAATGAAAAAAATAATCTGTATGCTTCTTATTATTGCTATGATGGCAACGACTATGTCTGTGATTTTTGCAGGCACTGTTACTGCTTTTGCGGCCGAAAGCGCCGTCACTGCAACTGCCGAGGCTGACGAGGAATCAAGCTCTGTTTTTGCAGCTATTGTGTCCTGGTTTATCAACGGTATCCTTAAAGGGATCAACGGCGGCGGAATCTTCAGCACGCTTCTTGACGACATTTTTGATTTTATTAAAAATGTTTTCAACATCGACGCTGTTTACGACTACCTTGAAAACAGCGGCATTGTTGAATGGGCTGCACATCTGCTTTTCCCGAGATAACAAAACAGTGCTTACGGCTTCGTGAAAACGGAGCCGTTTTTTATGTTGTAAATATCGGAAAAATATTATATAATATCAGTTAGAAACATTTTGGAGGAAACGACTATGGAATTTGTCCGTGCGGCAGCAAACTCTGACTCTGTCGAAGGTTACTGCCTGATAAAAACGATTGATAAAAAAACGACCGCAAAGGGTCTGACATATCTCGATATGATCCTGACCGACAGAAGCGGCGAGATCGTTGCAAAGTTTTGGGACTACAAAGAAGAACTTCACAGTATGTACGAAGCGAATATGCTCGTCAAAGTCAGGGGTAAAATGCTTGAGTACAACGGTGAGCCGCAGTTCAGGGTTGAACGCATCCGCCTTGTGAGAGACGAGGACAATGTGCGAATTGAAGATTTTGTACCGAGCGCGTCATACGACGGAGATACGATGCTAAAAAAGGTTTACGATATTATCGACAGCTTTGAAGATGAAGAAATTAAAAAAATCGTCTTCAAAATCGTTAAAGACAATGAAAAAGAAATAGTCTTCTGGCCGGCGGCATTCAAGCTTCATCACGCAATTCGAGGCGGACTTCTTTGTCACACGCTTTCCGTTGTAAAGCTTTGCGAGGAAGCGTGCAGATTATATGAATTTCTTGACCGCGACCTGCTTTTAGGCGGGGCCATTCTCCATGACATAGCAAAGACGGCGGAGTACGATGTGGCCTCCACAGGTCTTGCAAAGGGATACACCGTAAAGGGCGAGCTTATCGGCCATCTTGTAGGTGGAGCGATTTTGATCGACGAAGCTTCCAGAGAGCTGGGTATTTCAGGACAGATTCCGATTTTGCTTGAACACATGGTCATTTCCCACCACGGCGACCCGGAATTCGGAGCGGCTGTTCGTCCGCTTTTCCCGGAAGCAGAGGTACTTTCGCAGCTTGACAAGCTTGATGCGTGTATGTATGAATTTGCCGAAATGCTTTCTAATGTTAAGCCAAACGACTTTTCTTCAAGGCACTGGGCGCTCAACAACAGAAAGCTCTATAATCATGCCCGAAAAGATATCTCGCCAAAAGCGAATTTGGATTGGTAAAGGAGACAGAAAATGCGTAACAGAGAAATAACAGTTCGCGGCAAACTGCTTCGCTCAGACGGAACTCTGAATCAACCGGGCTGGTCGAGAGATCTTATCCAGGACTACAACAGAGAAAATATCGGCGCGCCGAAATTTCAGATCAAGGAATGGGATTACTATCTTGTCCTGTCTGAAAAATTTGCATTTGCTTTTACGATTTCAGACGACGGTTATGTCGGACTGGAAAGCGTATCTTTTATCGACTTTGAA
>JAFSTS010000098.1 GCA_017445685.1 Clostridia bacterium
TACGATGTATACGAATGCTCACGCTGCGACGCAACTGAAAACAGAAATGAAGTTGCAGCACTCGGTCACGACATCGTAGAAGACGCTGCAGTTGCTCCGACCTGCACAGAAACCGGTCTCACAGCAGGCTCACACTGTACACGCTGCGACGACGCAACAGTAGCTCAGGAAGTAGTTCCTGCACTCGGTCACGACATCGTAGAAGACGCTGCAGTCGCTCCGACCTGCACAGAAACAGGACTTACAGCAGGCTCACACTGTACACGCTGCGACGACGCAACGGTTGCACAGGAAGTAGTCGAAGCTCTCGGTCATGACTATGTTGCAGCAGTAACTGCGCCGACTTGCACAGAAGGCGGATATACAACATATTCCTGCTCACGCTGTGATGCAAGCTATGTAGCTGATGAAACAGCAGCCCTCGGACACGATTGGGACGAAGGCAGATTCGTAGCGGCAACCTGCACAGACGACGGATATATGCTCTATTCCTGCTCACGCTGTGATGCAACCTATACCGAAAAGGTAGAAGACGCTCTCGGACATGAGCCGGGCGAAAGACAAATTGAAACTGTAAACGGCGTTGAAAAATATGTCACAAGATGTGACGCCTGCGGCGAGATCGTTCTTGTTGAAGATATCGACTATGCAGACTATACAGAAGTTGACGCGGCAATCGCTGCAGCCAACGCAGTTACAGTAGTTGAATATTACAACTATTCAGACGTAACGGCTGCAATCAACGCAGTTGAACGCGGACTTAACGCAGAGCATCAGGCTGATGTAGACGCAATGGCGGCGGCGATCAACGACGCAGTTGCAGCGCTCAAGACAGTTGACCAGTATCTCAGATTCAAGAACGCAACGGCTTCCATCAGCGGAACAACAATTACCTTCACGCCAAACGATGGCGAAATCGTAATTTATGTTTATGCGTCCTTGACGGATACAACACCGATCACATTTACTGATCTCACAGGCAGCACGATTCTTTCAAAGAGCGGATATGTCTATGCAAAGAATAACGGTACTGCCAAGACAACTATTAACGGTACTGTATATACTCTCGTATTCCAGATGGAAGACGAGCAGGAAGTCGCATTTGAAGATAATATCAGATATGCCTTTGCAACAGTATCCGTAGAAGGATCGGTTATCACCTTCACACCTGTTGAAGACGCAACACAGATCAGCTTCTATCCGTCTCTTTGGGATGGAACACCTGTTGTCTTCTCCAACCTTGAAGGCGAAACAGGCATTTCCAAGAACGGAACGCTTTATGCAACAGGCTACGGTACTGCTATAGCAACGATAGACGGAACACACTACACAGTAGTCTTCGATATGGTTGTTCACGCAGAGCCTACGCTTGAAGAGCTTCTCAGATATTCAAACGCAACTGTAGCAGTAGACGGCACAACAATCACGCTTACTCCTACAGAAAATGCAAAAATGATCTGCCTCTATCCTGCGCTTTGGGATCTGACTCCTGTAACATTTGTCAGCTATTCTGACAATGTAGTTCTTGCAAAAGACGGATATCTCTATGCAAAGAACTACGGCACAGCAAATGTAACTATCGACGGCACATCATATCAGGTCATCTTCGACATGCCTCAGGTACCGCAGGCGACTCTTGCTGAACAGCTCAGATATGCAAACGCAACTGTAGCAGTAGACGGCACAACGATCACTCTTACTCCTGTTAATGTTGACGCTCAGGTAAATCTCTATCCGACGCTTTACGACGGAACGGCAATTACTTTCTCTGAGCTTTCCGAAAACGCAGGAGTTTCCAGAAACAACACTCTCTATGCCAAGGATAACGCAACGGCAACAGCGACCATCAACGGAGTTGAATACACAGTAGTATTTGATTTCAGCGCAAAACCTGTTGTAGAGACGACTGTTCTTGACAAGATCAAGGTTGCCAACGCAACAGCTTCGCTCAGCGGAACAACGATCACCCTGACGCCTGTTGAAAACGCAACACAGATCAACCTCTATCCGACGCTTGTTGACGGCTCGGCATTGAGCATAACGAACCTTTCCGAAAATGTAGGAACATCGAAGAACGGAACAGCTTACGCCAAGAATTACGGCACAGCGACTATCACAGTTGACGGAGTTGACTACACAGTAGTATTCGACCTTCCTGCAAAACAGGTAGCTATCGGAGACCTCATCAGGACAGCAAACGCTACTGTATCTGTAGAGGGAACAACTATCACGCTCACAGCAGTTAACACCTCAAAACAGGTTTGCCTGTATCCGACAACTACCGGTGGAGAAGCAATCACTATCTCTGACATGGGAACTGCAAAAGTTTCCAAAGCAGGAACCTGCTACTCCAAGGTCAACGCAACCTGCACAATGACTTACGGCGGAGTTGACTACACTGTACTCTTCGTTTTCTAAAGTCAAAATTTAACAGCAATATCAATGAAAGGCTTGGGGGCTTTGGCTTCCGGGCCTTTCTGATTTTGTCATCAATCTGTCAAAAAAAGCATATAATTTAAAAAACAGAAAAGGACGGGTTGAAAAATGGAAGAAAACAAAATCAAAATGCCGCAGAATCTTGTTTTAGAGGACAGGAAGAGACTGAGTGTGTCGGGAGTGAAAGATGTGGACAGCTTTGACGAAGAGTCAATGATAGTTTACACCGAGCTCGGTGAACTGACTGTTCGCGGAAATGATTTGCACATAAATAATCTCAGCGTACAGACAGGCGAGCTTGTAATAGAGGGGTCGATCTATGCTCTCGTTTACACAGATGACAGCCCGAAAAAAGAGAGCTTTTTCGGCAGGATCTTCAGGTAGTTTGAGGCAAAAGTCATGTATATCGACACGCTTGCTTATCAGACGAGAGAATTTTTTTATTCGCTCGGCTTCGGATTTATTTTAGGCATTTTCTATTTTTTGACAAGAATCATACGCCTTGCCGTTTATAATGGCAAAAAGAAAGCCGTTATTTTTGATGTGCTTTTTTCCGTTGCCGCAGCATTTTTGAGCGTGATTTTTGTTCTCGGCTTGTGCAGGGGGAAATTTGCGTTCTATGTTGTGCTTGGGATAGCAGCAGGTTTTGCGGTTTTCTTTTTTACAATAGGAAATGCCCTCAACAGTTTTTCGGAAAAAATCAGCCTTCTTTTGCGTAAAACATTTTCGAAGATATTTAAAATTTTAAGGAATACTTTCGGCTTTTTTCTGAGAAAAACTGTCAACTTGACGAAATTCAAAGTAAATTTTAAGAAAAAAAGTAAAAATAAATCAAAAAAACACTTGCAAGAACAGTAGTTTGTGTTGTATAATGAAAAATACAGTGATGTACTGTAAGACTATGCGGCAATGGGGGTTTTAGCGTTGGAAAACAAAAAAGTTAAACCGAAGCGTAAATTCAGTTTTATTCTTGGATTTTCAATCGTAGTTTGTCTTTTTTATCTTGTGATTGTCTGGACCCACCAGCATATTGAAATTAAAGAAAAAAAACAGCAGCTTGAACAGGTAAGTGCTCAATATGATGAACAGGTTGCCGAAAACGAAGCGCTTGCCGAGCAGATAAAAAACGGAATCAGCGACGAAGAGCTTGAGCGAATTGCAAGGGATGAACTTGGCTATGTCATGCCGGGGGAGCATGTCTATGCAGATGCTTCGGCAGGAAAATAAAAAAATATACCTTTCGGGACGGTGTCATCCGTCCTTTTTTCTTTGCCTGACTGCTTGCAAGATATGACAAAATATGTTATTATATATTGAATAATTATAGGGGCTGATGTTCTTGAAAATTATTGATATTATAAAGAATGATAAACCATCGCTTTCGTTTGAAGTTTTTCCGCCGAAAACCGATGCTGTATACGACAGCGTTAAGAAAGCAACACAGGAAATTGCAAAGCTTTCCCCGTCTTTTATGAGCGTGACTTACGGCGCAGGAGGCGGCACGAGCGAATATACTCTTAAAATTGCCGAAAGCATAAAAAAGGAATATTCAGTCGCGTCCTTAGCTCATCTGACCTGCATTTCCTCGACTAAGGAGACTGTCAGAGAAATGCTTGAAAAATTCAAAAATGCCTCGATAGAAAATGTAATGGCGCTGCGCGGAGACATTCCTGCCGACAGACAGGGAGAAGACCGCTCAAACTGGGACTATCGATACGCCACAGACCTAATTGCCGATATCAAAAAATATGCGCCGGAGCTTTGCATCGGCGGCGCGTGTTATCCTGAGGTACACCCGGAGAGCAAAAATCAGCGCGAGGACATCATAAGGCTCAGGGAAAAAGTCGATTCAGGCTGTGATTTTTTGACGACGCAGATGTTTTTTGACAACGATATTTTTTATAATTTCCTCTACAAGATCCGTGAAGCCGGAATTACTGTTCCCGTAGTTGCAGGAATAATGCCGATCACAAATGCCAATCAGATAGACAGGGCAATAAAGCTTTCGGGCTCTTTTATGCCGATGAAATTTAAAAATCTTGTAAGCAGATACGGCGACGATCCTCTTGCAATGAAACAGGCGGGAATTGCGTATGCAACATCTCAGATAATCGACCTTTACGCAAACGGTATCAATGCTGTTCATGTCTATTCGATGAACAAGCCCGATGTTGCAGCGCAGATACAAAAAAATCTCTCGGAAATAATTTGATTCAAGGAAAAAACTATGAAAACTGATATCAGAAAAAAACTTCGGGAAGGCTTCCTTTTCCTCGACGGAGGTTTTGGAACGCTTCTTCAAAAAAAAGGTCTTGAGCTCGGCAGACTTCCCGAAAGTGTCAATATTACATCTCCCGATGTCGTCAAGGATATCCACAAAAGCTATCTTCTCGCAGGCGCAGATGTTGTAACGACAAATACTTTCGGCGCAAACAGCCTGAAATACGACAATCTGGACGAAGTGGTTTGCTGCGCCGTTGAAAACGCAAAAAATGCCGTCAGGGAAGCAGGCATGGGTGAAAAGTATATTGCCCTTGACATAGGGCCTCTCGGAAAGGTTTTGAAGCCGCTCGGATATTTTGAGTTTGAGGACGCAGTTGAAGTCTTTTCGCAGACGGTAAAACTCGGCGTAAAATACGGCGTCGACTTGATTTTAATTGAAACGATGTCAAACATCTATGAGCTGAAAGCCGCGCTCGTCGCCGCAAAGGAAAATTCCGACCTTCCGATCTTTGCCTCCTGCGCCTACGATGAAAGGCTCAAGCTCATGAGCGGTTCCTCGGTGGAGACGGTCGTTGCGTTTTTGGAGGGAATGGGTGTTGACGCGCTTGGCGCAAACTGTTCGTTTGGTCCCAAACAGATGGCTGAGGTCGTTGAAAAAATGCTTGCCGTTTCCTCAACCCCCGTTATTGCCTGCCCTAACGCAGGACTTCCGACGAGAAGAAACGGTGAAACTGTTTATGATATCGACGCAGAAGAGTTTTCGCAGTATCTTTTGTCCTTTGCAAAAAAAGGCGTAGGAGTTCTCGGCGGATGCTGCGGCACTACACCGGAATATATTGAAAGAACTGTCGAAAAAGTCAGAAAAGAAAAATTTGGATATATAACTGAAAAGAATCTGACCGTGGTTACGGGCTACGCCGACGCGGTAAATATTTCAAACAAGACTGTTCTCATCGGCGAGAGGATAAACCCGACCGGTAAGAAAAAGCTTAAACAGGCTCTCAAAGAAAACGATGTGACATACATTCTTGACGAAGCGCTTTTGCAACAGAAAAACGGCGCTCATATCCTTGATGTAAATGTCGGAATACCTGAAATAGACGAGGTCGAAGTTCTCTCAAACACTGTTTTTGAAATCCAGTCGGTATGCGAGCTGCCCCTTCAAATCGACACATCTGATCCCAAAGCAATGGAAAAGGCGATGAGGATATACAACGGAAAACCGCTTATAAATTCCGTCAACGCCAAAAAGGAATCCATGGACAGCATTTTTCCGCTTGTCAAAAAATACGGCGGCACATTGATCGCTCTGACGCTTGATGAAAAAGGTATTCCCGAACAGCCGGAAAAACGATTTGAGCTTGCTTTGAAGATAATAGACGAAGCGAAAAAATACGGGATAGATAAAAAAGATATCATCGTCGATCCGCTCGTTATGACGGTTTCAAGCGGAAAAACAAGCGCAGTTGTAACACTTAAAACCGTGAAGATGCTTCATGAAGCCGGTATTCGTACAAGTCTGGGCGTGTCGAATGTGTCTTTCGGCTTGCCGGAAAGGGAACAGCTCAACAGCATTTTCTTTGCAAACGCCATGCAGCTTGGGCTCGATTGCGCGATACTAAATCCCATGAACGAAAAGATGATGGATGCTTACGCAAGCTTTAACGCGCTCAACTGCCGCGATGAAAACTTTTCGCAATACATTTCCCGTTTTTCTCCGAAGGAGGAGTCAGACGAAGAAAGCGGCGAAATCTCCGAGCTGAAAAACGCCATTATCACAGGACTTAAAAAGAGCAGCGTGAAGCACGCCCGTCTCAGCCTTGAAAAGAACGATCCGATTTATGTAATTGAAAATGAGATCGTTCCTGCGCTGGACGAAGTGGGTAAAGGATTTGAAAAAAATACAGTCTTTCTTCCACAGCTTCTTATGAGCGCAGAATGTGCCAAGGAAGCGTTTGAAGTCGTAAGAGAAAAAATGCCGAAAAACTCGGTTTCAAAAGGCACAGTGATCCTTGCTACCGTCAAGGGCGACATTCATGACATAGGCAAAAATATCGTTAAAGTTCTTCTTGAAAACTACGGTTTTGAAGTTATTGATCTCGGTAAAGATGTTGACAAAAAAACTGTCGTTGAGCAGATCAGAAAAACAGGCGCGGAGCTTTGCGGATTAAGCGCGCTGATGACTACCACTGTTTCGTCCATGGAGGAAACAATAAAACTTATCCATGACGAGAAGCTTGAATGTAAAGTGATCGTCGGCGGAGCAGTGCTGACGAAAGAATATGCCGAAAGCATAGGAGCTGACTACTATGCAAAAGACGCAATGGAGTCAGTAAGATATGCCGAAAGAGTTTTCGGAAAATAAACAGAAGGAAAAATAAGATGGATAGAAAAAAAGGAACGCTGATAGTTGTCGAAGGACTTGACGGCAGCGGCAAAAGCACACAGATCGAAATACTCAAAAAGAATTTTGAAAACATTTCGCGCGAAGTTACGCAGATAAAGCTGCCCTGCTACGACAGCAATTCTTCTGCGCTTATCAAAATGTATCTCGGCGGCGAATTCGGCAGCGATCCGTCTGATGTCAACGCCTACGCTGCGTCGGCTTTTTATGCTGTTGACAGATTCGCAAGCTTCAAGACAATCTGGAAAGATGATTATGAATCGGGAAAAGTCATCCTTGCCGACAGATATGCGACCTCAAATGCCTATCACCAGATGAACAAGCTTGAAAAAAACGAATGGGATTATTTTATCAACTGGCTGGAGGATTTTGAATACGAAAAAATCGGCGTGCCGAAGCCTGATCTTGTGATTTATCTTGATATGCCGATCGACATTTCCCAAAAAATGATGAGCAAACGCTACGACGGCGACGAAGTCAAAAAGGATGTCCATGAGGCAAATGTAGCTTACCTTGAAAAATGCAGAGAAGCTGCAAAGTTTGCAGGAGAAAAAATGGGCTGGGTTTTCATTAATTGCGCCGAAGACGGCAAGCCGAGAAAAATCGACGATATTGCTGAAGAAATATTTGGGAAGGTAAAAGAATTTTTGTATGTTTGAATTTAAAAAACCTGACTTGTCAGATTCCGAATGGGTAAGAGAATGCTTTCTGAAATCGGGAACTGTAGATTGCGCTTACTGCTTTGGAAATGTAATAATATGGTCGGAAATTTATAAGATCGAAATATGTAAAATAGACGGCTTTTTTGTCTCACGCTCTCTCAAGGAGGACGGCTCGTATATCTTCTGTTTTCCGAGAGGCAGCGGAGATGTTGAAAGCGTAATTTCATATCTTGAAAACGAGTACGGCAAAATTAGCTTTTTCGGGCTTGACGAAAACGACAAGCAAAAGCTTGAAGAGATAAGAAAAGGGCAATACATAATAACGCCCGAAAGAGACTCGATGGACTATATTTATAAAGTGACAGATTTGAGCGAACTTTCAGGGAAAAAATATCACCAGAAAAGAAATCATATTGCCTTCTTTGAGAAAACATATAACTGGTCTTACGAAAGAATCGACGAAAGCAATATTGCCGATTGTCTTAAAATGAATGAGAAATGGGAAGAAAAAAACAGCGACAAGGTACGCACGGGAACAGACCGTGAGGAAATAGCAATAAAGAAAGCGTTCGAAAACTATAAAGAGCTCGGATTTTCCGGAGGACTGTTGCGTGTGGAAAACGAAGTCTGCGCGTATACTTTCGGCGAAAAAATGAACGATACGACCTTTTGCACCCATGTTGAAAAGGCTTTTTCAGATATCCGAGGCGCATACCCGATGATCAACCGCGAGTTTGCAAGAAGAGAACTGTCAGAGTTTGAATTTGTAAACCGTGAGGAAGATTTGGGAATCGAGGGGCTCAGAAAAGCCAAACTGTCGTATCATCCGTATCGGTTGGGTGAAGTATACTTTGCTGAAAAAAGGTGACGGCTTGATAAAGGATTTTGACAAAAGAGATTCTTCTTCGCTGATATCTCTGTGGCAGATATGTTTCGGCGATGAAAAGGAATATATCGAAAGCTTTTTTGAAAATTTTTCAGACAGAATGAAAGTCGGCGTTTACCGGCAGGACGGAAAAATCGTCAGCGCGCTTTACTGTCTGCCGGCTCAGCTCGTTTTTGAAAAAACGAGAGTCGACGCGTGGTATGTTTATGCCGTTGGCACACTGCCCGAATACCGAAAAAGAGGTTACGCAGGGGAGCTTATTGACGAAGTGAAAAACCTTGAGGACATAAGGCAGGCTTTATTTCTGACTCCAAGCAGTGAAAAAAACAGGAGTTTTTACGCAAAGCTCGGATTTGAGGACAGATTCTTCAGCAGCGTATTTGACTTCGAAAAAAGAGAAAACAGCAGAGAAATTAGGCTTTGCAAAAGAACAAACGAAGATTTATTTGCTCTTCGGGAAAGATATTTGGGGGAATATCCGTTTGTCTCATGGGATGAAAAACATCTGGAATTTGCCTTAAAAAGAAATACGCTCATAGCGTATGAGCGCGGCGAAGCTGCAGGGTATATCCACTTTGAAAAAGAAGCTGATGATATCATCGTTGACGAGATCGCGGCAAAAGAAGGTTTTTGGGAAGATATACTTAACGAAGCCTGTGATTTTTTCGGCGTAAAAAAGATAAAAGTCTTCGCGCAAAACGCCGAAAATTGTTGCAAAATAAGTAAAGGTATGATATACTGTAAATTTGATAGTATGGAAAAAGTTTTTTCAAAAAATCAGATA
>JAFSTS010000099.1 GCA_017445685.1 Clostridia bacterium
CAGAAGTTTTGATAATGACAAAGATTTGATTGCTCAGCTGTTTGTGGATTACCTTGCTGTAAAGAAAAATGTTTCATACCAATTTATAGACGAGAACTCATCGTGTATAAACTTCCTTATGAGCAAGCGAACAAAG
Source organism: Clostridia bacterium (assembly GCA_017445685.1). The sequence goes on from JAFSTS010000099.1 coordinate 137, forward strand.
AAATATCCGTTTTCCAGTCAGATTAAAGAAATTTCGTGGAAAGACAGCACTACTTTTACTTTTGCAACATTTGAAAAAACAGGCGAATTCAGCTACTTTTCCACGGATGATGATAGAATCCTAAGTGCTTGTGGTTGTTCGGATTCTTTCAATAGAATATCTTTCAGTTCACATGTTGGGTTTCGAATTGAATTTGAAGTGGATGGCAGAAAAATAAGTCTGTACACAACCGATGAAAGCGGAGCAGAACTTGTCAGCGCATATAGAATTGATTAACCAATAAGTATGTAAATTAAATTGACAAAGACAGAGGTGCCAACATGAATGTTAAGGATATTATAAGTGAAGCCGTTAATGATTTTAAGGAAATAAATATGGAACTGCTTGATTTGGGGCCGCTTTTCGCAGCTAATGACATTTCTCAACGAATGCTTTGTTCGAGCATTGATTTATCAAGCAAAACGAATGTAACAAATACTAATATTCAAGTACATATATATGAAGACAGCTTTTCAATACATCTTTTCCCGTTGTGCGATACAACTAATTGTTCAAGATTATTGGAAAAGGTTAACCTGGCAAACGCTGCACATATGGAAAGGCCGGAAAAGTTTTTCACACAAAATGATAATGAATATCTCTCAGTATGTATTCCCGGTTCTCTTTACGGCGAAAGCCAGATATTTAAGGCATTTGCAGGTTTTCTTAAATTCTTTTTGATGGATCAAAACATTTGCAGATTGTTTCTTGAATAACGGAACGGTACAAACATCCTATTGAACACTTGGGATAGCAAATCAGTGGGATGGGCAAATTTTCTTTCAAAGAGAAATTTTATATTTGAAATATAACAAGGTATTTAAAAAAAAGAGGTGTTTTTTCATGAAACAGAAAATCTGGATGATTATTGCATTGGTTGAGGCGGTTTTGATAATTGCCGGAGCTATTTTTTCAGTAATCATGATCAAATATTTAAAAAACGAATTGGACGCTTCGGATAAAGCATATGAAGCATCGTATCAACAGGACACTGCAGGTCTTGATATGTCGCTTATCAAAAACGGCGATACCGTTATCGGTGTAAAGATCGTATGGCCGGATCATATCTTCCGCTCAAAAACAGCCGAAGTTATTATCAGAGATAAGGACTTTGACGAGGTTTATCATTACCACTATAATATTTTCCATGGATATGTTATCGAGGAAATTGAAGCGATAAAATACATCGAAACCAATGCGTTCCCCGGATGGACCGATGAAACAGAGGCGTATGTTTGCAAGACAGACGGAGAAGGCAATGAACTCTGTTTGTATCTGCCGCCCGATACATACGAAGGCTATGCAATTGAAGCAGATTTTCTTAACCAGGGAATTGTTATCGAATAAACATTAAATTGTGGCAAAATTAAATAGTTGAATGAAAACGATCCTCCCCGAATTGCTCTCTTCGGGGAGGATTTGCCCTATGTGAAAAATGATAGTTCTAAGTATTGAAAAAAGCCTGCTGTCATGGTATAATTAACTGAAATTTTTCCGTCGTGGAGGAAAAGACAATGGAGTACAAAAACCTGCTTGATATGCACATACACACGGCAAATTCGTTTGACGGTCATCATTCGGCAATGAGAATGTGCGAGGCGGCTGTGAAAAAGGGAATCAGGTCAGTCACCTTTACGGATCATTGCGAGACGGATATATTCAGGCAGGGCAATTTTCAAACTGCGATGACGCACTCCATTGTTGAGGCGGCAAAGGCTAAATCCGCCTTTACGGGTACGCTGCTTGTAAACATCGGAATCGAGCTTGGACAACCTTGCTACGACGTTGAAACCGCCGAAAAAATAATATCCGGCTACGAGTACGATCAAATCATCGGCTCAGTCCACAATCTCAGGGGAGAAAAGGATTTTTATTTTATCGAGGATTACAAAAAAATCAACATTGAAGATACGCTCAATGAATATTTTGATGAAATTCTTACAATGATAAATTGGGGAAATTTTGATGTTCTGGCACATCTTGACTATCCGCTTCGTTACGCTGTCGGAGAACAAAAAGTTGATGTTGACATGGCGAAATTTTCAAAGAAAACCGATGAGATATTAAGCTTGCTTGTCGAGAAGGAAATCTCTCTTGAAATAAACACATCGGGACTCAGGCAGGCAATTGGCAGAACTCTTCCCGGTGTTGAGATTCTCAAACGCTTCAGGGAGCTTGGCGGCAGCATGATCACCGTAGGCTCTGACGCACATCTGGAGGATCATGTCGGCGCAGGGGTCGAAGAAGCTATGACGCTTGCTAAAGAATGCGGATTTTCGTGTATAACGCTTTATCAGCAGCGTATGCCGGTACAAATTCCGATCAAATAAGGGAGAAAATTATGATCAAAGTTAAAGCGCCTGCAAAAATCAATCTTTGTCTTGATATTCTTTCAACGCTTGAAAACGGATATCACAGCGTGTGGATGGTCATGCAAACCGTCGGTCTTTTTGATATTGTAACGGTTGAAAAAACGCAGAGCAAAACGATTGAAATTTTTTGCGACAAAAAGGATATTCCGACGGACGACAGAAATATTGCCTATAAAGCGGCTCAGTGCTTTTTTGATGAGATGAATGTCGTCGATCAAGGGCTGAAAATTTCAATCGAAAAACACATTCCGTCAAGCGCCGGACTTGCCGGCGGAAGCTCTGACGGCGCTGCTGTATTAGTGGCGATGAATAAACTTTTTGAGACAAATCTGAACGAGCACGAGCTTTGTAAAATCGGCGCAAAAATCGGCGCTGATGTTCCGTTTTGTATCGTTGGAGGAACGGTGCTTGCTCAGGATATAGGTCAGATCATGGCAAAGCTGCCTGATTTTACGGGGAAGCATATTCTCGTCGTAAAACCCGAAAGAAGCATTTCTACAAAAGAAGCTTATGACAGCTTTGAAAAAAAGGAAAGAATACGGCATCTTGACACTTCGAACATTCTTCATCTTTGCGCCGGCGGCGACTACAAAAGGGCAATGGGATATTTTGAAAATGTGTTTGAACAGCTTGTTGAAGTCCCTGAGAGAGTTGACATAAAAACCGTTATGCGAAATTTCGGGTGCGATTTTACGCTGATGAGCGGAAGCGGACCGTCGGTCTACGGCGTATTTGAAGACGAAAAGAACGCAAAAAAATGTGCCGAAAAATGCAGAGAAAAATATAAAGATGTTTTTGTCTGCACAAGCGAAAAAAGCGGTTGCCAAATTTTTGAATAATCGTAAAATTTTCAGGTCATAATCATTTCCGAAAGGAATGATTTGATGAAGAAAATTGCTGTTTCTGTTTTTGCAGGATTTTTGATTGCAGCCGTTGTTTGCGTCGGAGGATTTATAAAAACAAGCGAAAAAATCAGCCGTGACGTTTTGAGGCTTCATGTGCTTGCCAACTCGGATTCGCAGGAGGATCAGGAGCTGAAGCTTCGAGTTAGAGACGCAGTTCTTGAAGAGGGAAAAGATATTTTCGGCGGAGAGATGAATGTTAAAAATGCCGAAGAAAAGATTTCGCAGAAGAAGGATTTTCTCATAAAAACTGCCCGTGAAGTTATCTCCTCGGAGGGTTACGATTATCCTGTCAATGTATTCGTGACGGATGAATTTTTTCAGACGAGAAGCTACGGAGATTTTACCTTGCCGGCAGGACGGTACACCGCTGTGAAAGTGACTATCGGAGAAGCCGAGGGGCATAACTGGTGGTGCGTGATGTTTCCGCCGCTGTGTTTGCCTGCCGCTCAGGAAAAAACCGATGTTGATATGTACCTTGACAAGAACGAGGTCAAAGTAGTCAGGAGCGACCCTGAATATGATGTGCGTTTTAAAATTGTTGAATGGTATGAAAAAATCAAGGAACATTTTCAAAAGGAGTGAGAAACCTTGAAAATTATTGCCCACAGAGGAGCAAGCAATCTTGCGCCGCAAAACACTGTTGCCGCGTTTAAAAAAGCTGTAGAAATCGGCGCATACGGGATAGAGACCGATGTTCATCTGACGAAAGACGGCAGAGTCGTTCTGTGTCATAATTATGAAATCGACGAGACATCAAACGGAATCGGAAAAATTTCAGATCTGACATTTGAAGAAATCCGTAAATATGATTTCGGCTCGAAGTTTTCAAGTGATTTTTCCGGCGAAACGATCCCAACGCTCGAAGAGTTTCTCACTTGTTCCGAGCCGATAAAAAAGAATATTGTTGAAATCAAGACCCCGGAGGGAAGCTTTGAGCTCGTTGACAAAACGGTTGAAACTGTAAAGAAATTCGGAGCTCTGAACAAGACGGTGTTTTCAAGCTTTTCGCTTGATGTTTTGAAACGCTGCAAGGAGCTTGAAAATGAAGCCCGCACGGCAATGCTTTTTGATATGAGAACAGAATTTGCAATGGAAATTCTTAATGATCCGAAAGCTTTCTGCGGCAAATACAGCATTGAAGAGCTTCATCCGATAATCTTTTTTATCAGCGAAGATTTTGTAAAAAAGTGTAATGACAGCGGCATTGAAACTTTCTTTTGGACTGTCAACGATGCAGACTCGTCAGACGACCTTGAAAATTTAGGCGTTACAGGCATTATTACCGATGTTCCGGAGCTTTTCTTACAAGGTTGAAAAATTTTTTAATATAG
>JAFSTS010000016.1 GCA_017445685.1 Clostridia bacterium
GTCAAGCCTGTCGTCCTCGCATTTGAACAGTTCAAGATTTACGCAAGCCTGACCGACAAGCTCTTCAATTGCGTCGTTATTGAATTTGACCCTGTTTCTGTGGTTCTTGACTGTTTCTCTGTCGACAAACCGGGTAAAATTGACTTTCTTTGTGTATTCGTCTTCCCATTTGCAAAGCTGACTGTTTGTAAAAAAGCAAAGACTTAACTGAGGAATTATCACATGTCTTGCCTTTGACGGATCAAGAACATCCGGGCATAAGATCACATCATATCCGCACATAAGCGCGGCGTCTTTGATTTGGTTTATAAGAGCGTCCGACGCTATGAAAAAACTGTCGTCAAGCACAAAAATTCTCGCGCAAATATTTTTTACTGTCTCATATTCTGTTTTTATTCCGTCGGGGGTCAGCGCGTCAAGAAATCTGACGGACAGCCTGCCTGTATTTTCCGCAACAGCTCCGAATTCCTTTTTGACAAACCTTGTTACGAATTTTTCAAGCTTTTCGGCATTGAGACTTTTGCCGATTATCCTCTGCGTATCTTCACGCATGGAAGATGCTGCGCTTAAAAATTTTCTGCACCGCTGCAAATGGGTATTTTTGTCATTGTGCGAAGTGAAAATTTCTTCTCTTCTTTCATATAGCGCCGATCTGTCGCAGCATTCGCCGAGATCAACTATATACTGAGTACAGTCGCAGATGCTGAAGTCGATTTTCTCCACCTTTTCCGCATCAAATATGTAAACTCCGATCTCCTCAAATATAACTCCGTCAAGCTTGTTTGCGTCAACGCAGGAGATTATTTTTTCACACGGAAATCCTTCTTTGCTGATAATCTTTGCGACATTTTTGATAAATTCCGAGCGGACAATTCCGCTTGCTCCTGTGACGAGAAACAGTCTCTCGTCGGAAAAAGGCGTATAAACGCTGTCCAAAAAGCTCCTTTTTCCGTCTGCCGTATGCGCCGTTAAATAAAAATGTTTGCTGCCGTACATTCAAACGCCTCCTTTTTCACCATTGTATGCGTCCGAGTCAATGTCGTGACAGTTGCCAATATTCGACAAATATGGTACAATAAAAGAAAAACGGAGATTATTATGGATAATTCGAAGCTGAGGAAATACTACAAAATCATGATACCGCTTATATTCGTGCTGCTGATAGTGTTTGTCACTCTTGTTGCAGTCACATTTAAAAAAGAGCGCGACAGACGAAATGCTCAGGCGCTCGAAGCTCAGTCACGGGCGCTTGCGGAAAAAATAGTGACCGTCATGTTCCCCGAAGGATATACTGTAACGCAGATGGCGCAAAAGCTTGAAGAAAACGGAGTCGTCAGCAAGGACAGGTTTTTGCAGTATGTAAAAAATCCTCCCGAAAGCCTGCTTGAAAAGCTTCAGCTTGATGATGTTTCGGATAAGATTTTTGCTCTTGAAGGCTACCTTATGCCCGATACATACGAGTTTTATAAGGATGAAGAGCCTGAAACAGTCGTCGATAAATTTATCAGTAACTTCCTGAATAAAGTTTCCGATAAATACGATATCTACAAGGCGTCGAAAGCAGGCTCTGCAAAGGAAGCTTATTCGCTTGATGAAATTATAACCGCTGCATCTATAATTCAGAAAGAATCAGGCTTGTCTGCCGAAAATGCAAAGGTCGCTTCGGTGATTTTCAACAGGCTTGGCAGTTCCATGCAGCTTCAGTGCGATGTGACCGGCAACTACCTTGAAAAATATGTCAAGCCTTTTGTTGACGACTATTCCGAAACCTATGAAAACAATTATGATACTTTTAAGTGCGCGGCTTTGCCGGCAGGCGCAATATGCAATCCGGGATTAGAGGCGATCGAAGCGGCAATGTCTCCTGCGCAGACGGATTATCTTTTCTTTGTGACCGACAGCAAGGATACTTCGATTTTTTATTATGCGGTAACATACAGCGAACATCTTGCCAACTGCCGTACCGCAGGTTACACAGGATACTGAAAAATATAAAATTATATTCAAAACAATAATAATTTTTAATAATTTTTTAATTGACAGTTTCAGGTTTTACTGATATTATATGGTAAACAAAGAGATACAAGGAGAGCTTTATCATGCGACGAAAAGCTTTAATCAATCTGATCTCATGCGTTTTATCAATAGCTATAATTATCGGCTCAGGCATATTTGCGTTCAGCAAGCTATATGAAAAGGAAAAGGAAATCGTACCCGAACAGAAGCAGGAAACTGCCGAGGTCGAAACTGCCGTTGCTCAGCCTCAGGTTGAAGAAAAGACAACTTCTGCCGATGAACAGGTGACAAAAAAGGCTGAGGCGGCACAGGACAACTCGTCGTCTAAAAAAGTGGAAAGTGTCACATCAGCTCCGAAAACAGCTCAGCCTCAGGTTACACGATCTGCCGAATCGGGCGACAACTCAAGCGAACAGGCCGCCAGAAAAGAAGCCGGCACTCTTGGATTCCTCTGGGATCCGCTTGAAAAGGTTTTCTATTCAGCTTCCGATCCATGGCAGAGAAATTTCGGATATAACGCTTTATATGACCTTGCTGCGCCATATATAGTATTGTATTATGACACGCTCAGAGTAAAATTCAATTACGGCGGATACGACTGGCTTGTCCAGTTTTGGAAGGGTCAGTACGGTTTTGTGCTTCTTGGAGCTGAAGTAGGTGTATACTATAAGCCTGAGGGAACTTCAATTGAACATTATATATGTAACGATAATAATATGAGGCTGAAGGTCGGCTATACCTGCTACGACAAAGGTGAAGTGATTTTCACAAGAAAGTATCAGGATACATGGTGGCTGACAGGATTTGTAGAAGGAAAGCTCGACTTTTTCAACGACCGTTCCGAGATGGCTATGGAAATTCGAATATCACTCAACGGCTACGAAATGAGAGACAGCTTCGTTGAAGGCTTAAAAAAGTGCGGTTTTAAAAGCGGAAACGCAAATTTTTCCCAGCCTGACACATATTATACCAACGGAACAGATGTCCATATTTTCTGGCAGAATATTTCTCAATTGTAAAATATAGACGCTGATTTGTTTCGCAAATCATATTTAAAATAAAAAATTTAAAGAAATTTTTAAAAATCGCTTGACAAACTCATGTCATGCGTATATAATACATTTATAAATTGGATGTAAATCATCCGAAACAAGAAAGGAAGAAAAAATTATGAAGAAAATCTTGAGCATTCTTTGCGTACTTGCCCTTCTTATGACAACATCTGTTATCGCTTTCGCGGCTGATGAAGACGATCAGGTTGCTGATGTTGTTGCAGCAGCAGAAGAAGATGTAGAAGCTGCTGAGGACGATGTACAGGCTGTTGAAGAAGAAGCAGAAGAAGTAATTGCTACAGGCGACGAAGTTGCTGCTGCAGTTGAAAAAGCAATCAACGACATCATCGGCGGAGTTAACTATCTCCTTGACAAAGCAGGCACACCTTCTCTTGAAGATGTTGCAAATGTTATCTGCGACAAAATCAAGGCTGACACAGGTCTTAGCATTGACCTCTCCGAAGTTAAAGCTCTTCTTGCTGCTAAAGGTATCGACCTTAGCTCCATCAAAGTTGTAACTGCAAGCAGAATGGACGACATTATGCAGGCTGTTTTCGACATCATCGGCGAGAAATACGGCAAAGAAGCTGTTGACACAGTTTATGATATACTTAAAAACAGCAAAATCGTAAACCTCTTTGCACAGCTTTATGTTAAGACTCCCGAAGAGACAACAACAACTGAACCCGATCCCGAAACAACAGAGCCCGATCCGGAAACAACAACAGTTGAACCTGAAGTAGTTCCCGCAACAGGCGAAGCTTCCATCATCGCAGGTGTTGCTGTTCTTGCAGTAGCTGCTGCAGCGGCAGTTGTTTGCACAAAGAAAGCCAAGAAAGACGAAGAATAATTCGTAAAACTTCTTAATTTGATTCAATAAATCAGCGGACGCGAAAGCGTCCGCTTTTTTTCTTTTCCTAAGAGTTTCCGGCAAAAGTGTAATCAAAACTATCTATTTTTCATGCTGTGCTGTTTATGTGATACAACTATTTTTTCAATCGGTCAATCGGTCAATTTATTATCTGCCGATGTATTGTTCTTAAATCAGTTAAATATAAATGTGAGCTTTTGCGTAAAAGTCTTCTTTGTTATTCTTATTGTATCTCTGATAAATACACTTGAAATTCTTTTCGTTTTATGCTAAAATAGCGTTATCAAAGAAAGGAGTGTTACCGATGTATGAATCCGGGGAAATGTATCTTGAAACAATTCTGATTCTGTCTCGTTCACTTGACCATGTAAGGTCTGTAGATATCTGTAAGCAAATGGGTTTTTCCAAACCGAGCGTCAGTCGCGCAATGGGTCTGCTTAAACAGGGGAAATACATAAATGTTGACGGCAGCGGATACATCACACTTACCGATGACGGACGGGAAATTGCCGAAAAAATATATGAGCGCCACACTGTTCTTTCGCATCTTCTTGAAAGCCTTGGCGTTAGTCCTCAAACTGCCGATAATGACGCCTGTAAGATAGAGCATATTATCAGCGATGAAACCTTTCAGGCGATAAAGAATTACACAAAAAACATTTCAAGTAAATGATCATAATATGCTTCCGGCAGTGATCAATACCTGTTCTGCTTTTGCTGGAGATTTTAAAGCGTATATAAAAATGAGATGAAGGTGCTTATTGCACGATCATCTCATTTTTTTTTAAAACATTAAACCGAAGTTATTTTATTATTTGAAGTAAATCATATCCGGCTCTTTGCAAGCTCCGCCGAGCATTTCATAGCCTTGTGAATTGTTGCCTATCATGTGGTTGTTTCCGAAGAACTCGGTTTCAAGGACATTGATTTTGTTAAGGTCTTTAAGTGATTTTCCAATAGCTCCAGTTGTGTTTCCTACTCCTTTTACATACATTGAGGAACAGTTTCCGCCGTTTAGCAAAACAGCGTCCGTCACACCGTAGGCTATCATAACTTTGTCGATGTTTGAAATCGGCATAAATTCACCGACTGCAAATACCGTTTTAGTGTTGCTGATCCTTCCGAGAAGAGTGCGGTTGTTGTAGTAAATTATTCCGTTTTCTGTCTGATCTCTCGGCGTGGAAACTTCCTTGCCGCCGCTTATCATAAAGGTTTGCTGGGTGCGGATGGTGTTGTAAAGTCCGTTTTTGATTTCAGCGCCGATGTTTGCATTGTCCATTGCTTTAAACTGCCATGAGCCGTCACGGTAGATGTGAAGGTATTTTGTCTTGCTTACTGCGGTAGAACTCTTTTCGATCTGACCGTTTCTGACAGTTGTGTGATCGTTGCTGTATGTTGTCGCTTCGTTGTTGATTGCAATAACAGCGCCGTTTTTCTTAGCCATATCTTCAACATAGGCAGTGTTTGCTCCGAGAATTGATTTAGCCGAAGCGATCCCCATCCTTGTCGGATCGGTGACTGTCATTATTGCGATGTTGACATAGGGCTGATATGTGATCGTCTTTTCAATATTTACCTGGCTGTCCTGGCTGTGAAGGAATTTTTGAGTTATTTGATTTCCGTATTTTACACGATGTATTTCGATGTACAGTCCGGTTTGCTGTATCCTCCATGCGCGGATGACCGATCCGATTTTTGTCGTAACGCTCTTTGTATCAACTTCGTAGTTTGTGATGGAGGAAAAGTTCTTTTTGGTAATTGTCGCTTTACCGTTTTTTACGCTCCATGTACCCATGTTGTTGGTAAAAGTGCCGTTGTATTTGTTGATAGTACCGTTTTTTATGTACCACCAGCCGTAATCGTTTCTTGCAAGAGAATTGTAGCTTTTGTTGATAGCGCCGTTTACAAGATACCACCAGCCGTACTGGTTTTTCGCAAGACCAACATAAGTCTGATCAAGCTTGCCGTTTCTTATATACCACCAGCCGTACTGATTCTTTGCCATGCCTGTGTACGAAGTGTCGTATTTTCCTTTTTTAAGGTAGATCCATCCCAAAGAACTGTCCTTTGCCATTCCCGTA
>JAFSTS010000100.1 GCA_017445685.1 Clostridia bacterium
ACTCCAAAGGTTTTTCAAAAACATAAAAGCGAGCTTCTTGAAAGAATTTCCGTCTGGCTTGAAAGCAGTCATACATATACTGTCAGATATGCGATCCGTATGCTGATGAGATTTTTTCTGGACGAAGATTTTGACGAGAATTTTTTTGAAAAAGTAAGTTCGATCAAGTCAGATGAATACTATATTAAAATGATGATTGCCTGGTACTTTGCAACAGCACTTGCAAAGCAATATGACAGCGCTGTGAAATTCATCGAAAACCATATCCTTGATGAAGATGTACGTAAGATGACAATACAAAAAGCAGTCGACAGCTTCAGGATAACAGAGGAACAAAAAGTATATTTAAAAACATTCAGATAACACAAAAGCAGATGACCGGTTTTCGTCATCTGCTTTTATAATCGGTAATATCAAAGGCTTCTGAGCAAATCAATTGCAATTTTACTGTCTTTTGCGAAATCAGGGGTTTCAGCTTCGATGGAACAGGTGTCGCATCCTGCTTCTTCGAGCACATCAAGATAATGCTTATAGTCAAATTCGTCCTTTGACGCAGGATAGACTCGATTTACCGGCTCCGCTATATGAGCGTGCTTTATACATCCGTTAAGGAGCTTGATGTTGTCGATTTCATCATGCATCTGCTCCATGTGGAAAATATCGGAAAGACCCTTTATGTATTCACATTCGGCAAGAGCGGCAAAGGCAGCGCCCTCTTTTACTGTGTTGATAATATTACTGTCGCAAAGCTGTAAAGGCTCAATGACTACCGTCACCTGATATTTTTCGCAAATCGGAGCAAGAACTTCCCTGAGGAAATATACGATCTGATTGACAGCTTTTTCGAAGCTATAGTTATCGGGAACTTTTCGTGCTCCGCCTGAGCCGAACACGACCTTTTTAAGACCGATCGGTTTTCCTCTTGAAAAGCCTTTTTCAATATATTCCCTCAATGCGTCATAGTCAACCTTTTCCACGCAAAGCGGCAGTCTTCCCGGAAGAAAACAGTTGACGACTTCACAGGAAATTTCGTTTTTTTCAAGCTCATCGCAAAGAGTTTTATATTCCTCGTCCGTCGCATCTGTCAAAGCGTGAAAGCATGACTCAACATAGTCATAGCCGTACTCCTTTACATATTTTATCCTGTCAAATTCCATTCCTACACAGGCGCCGAATCTCATAATAGTGACCTCCAAGTCAAGAAAAATTTATATTAAAAATTATATCACACATACTTTTTCAAGTCAACAAACTTAAAAGTTTTTTTAAACAGAATTGACTTTTTATATCGTTTTTTATTGCATTAGCTTGATGGCTATGTTATAATTACGCTTGGTTATGCCAACAATTTACAGCTTTAGAGGGTGACGAAGTGTACAACGAAAAATTTATTGACCAAACCATCAGAAAAATGAAGACCGTCATGGAAGAATACGAGGGTCTGATTTTTGAAAAAGTCGGAGAAATCGAGGACGCAAAGTATCTTATTACTAAAGAACATTTG
>JAFSTS010000101.1 GCA_017445685.1 Clostridia bacterium
AATTTCCGAACATCATCAGGCAGAAGCCTGCTGCGATGGCAGAGCCGATAACGCCTGCAACATTCGGGCCCATGGCGTGCATGAGAAGGAAGTTTGTCGGGTCTTCCTTTGAGCCGACTGTCTGCGAAACTCTCGCCGCCATCGGAACTGCGGAAACACCCGCCGAGCCGATAAGAGGATTGATCTTGCCGCCGGAAAGCTTGCACATCAGTTTTCCGAGAAGAAGTCCGCCGATAGTCGAGAAACAGAACGCGAACAAACCAAGGAAAACGATAAGTATCGTCTGAAGCTTGAGGAAATCTTTGCCGTTTGCCGTTGCGCCGACGGTTACGCCGAGCATGATGGTAACGATATTGCAAAGCGCATTCTGCGCTGTATCACTGAGTCTTTCAGTGACTCCGCTTTCTTTAAAGAGGTTTCCGAGCATGAGCATACCGATAAGAGGAGCTGTGTCGGGAATGAGGAAAACGCAGAGAACTGTAACTGCGATCGGGAAAATGATTTTCTCGGTCTTAGTAACTTCCCTTACCTGTTTCATTTTTATCTTGCGTTCTTTTTCAGTCGTTAAAGCTTTCATGATAGGCGGCTGAATCAGCGGAATGAGCGCCATATACGAGTACGCAGCAAGCGCAATAGGCGCTAAAAGATGCGGGGCAAGCTTCGACGCGCTGTAGATAGCCGTGGGGCCGTCAGCGCCGCCAATGATACCGATAGCCGCCGCTTCCTGCGCGGAAAATTTGCCCGTTGCAACCGCAAAGGTAAACGCAACATAAATGCCAAGCTGAGCCGCCGCGCCGAGAAGAAGACTCGACGGTCTTGCAATCAGCGGGCCGAAATCCGTCATTGCGCCGATCCCAAGGAAAATCAGGCACGGGAAAATACTGCTCTTAACGCCGGCATAGATCAATCTAAGTACGCCGTCATTGTACCAGTGCGCTCCCGGTACCGGCTCGCCGCCCATCAAAGCCGCAGGGTCAGCCATGAGTCCTGCGCCGGGGAGGTTTGCAAGCATAATGCCGAAAGCTATCGGCAGCAAAAGCAGAGGTTCAAACTTTTTGGCTATTGCGAGGAAAAGGAAGACAAAAGACACCAAAAGCATCACGCCCTCCTGCCAGCTAAGCGCGGCAAAGCCGGTAGCCTCCAGCAGCCCTTTCAATACATCAAAAATCATGTTCATTTCCTGTCCCCCTTAAATTACCGCGAGGACATCGCCCGTCTGAACGGCAGAGCCTTTCTGGGCAAGAACTTCTTTAACTGTTCCGTCACATGAAGCGACAATATCGTTTTCCATCTTCATCGCTTCAAGAATCATTATTACATCGCCTTTTTTAACAGCGCTTCCTACGGAAACATTGACTGCAAGTATAGTTCCCGGCATCGGGCTTGTGATCTTTTCGCCGGAAGCGGTTGAGACCGCCACGCCGGAAGCGGCAGGAGCAGCAGCCGCAGGAGCTGCCGCGGCAACAGGAGCCGCTGCAACGACAGGTGTTGCCGAAACGAGAGAAACTTCGCTTTCCTCGACCTCGACTTCGTAATTAGTGTTGTTGAGAGTTACCAAATATTTCATAAACTATCTTTCCTTTCAATCAGTCAACTTTTTTGATGGATTTAAAATCGAGTCTGTCAAGCGGTATTTTTGTTTCATGAGCCACAAGAGCCATCACCATGGCCGCAGTCTTTTCGTCAACATCCACAAGCTTTACCTTACGGTCGCCTATCGTCGCTACTTCGCTGCCGTCCGAAATTTCCTGCCCTGCAGTATTTTCAGACGATTTGCCTTTCTTTGTAAACAGTCCTATCACTTTTCCGATAAGGACAATACACAGCGCAAGAAGCGCAAGCTCCATCAAAACAACGCAAATTCCTATCAGACTGACTATAAGGGCATTGCCGACCCCAAATTCGCCCGGTCTTGATATCTGATGAATATCAAAAAGGCTTAAAAGTTGAGTTGTCATCATCATTCAGCGCTCCCCCCTCAGTCCAGTTTTTTGATCGAATAAGAAACGGTATTTTCTTTCTTCTCTTTTCTTGCTTTCAAAAATGCCTCTGCCTGCGTCGGAAACGCGATATAGGACAGAACATCTTCTTCGCTTTCGGCAAGATCGCCGATCTCAGCTTTTGCCTTTTCGAATCCCGGCTCAAGTGTATCGGCATATCTGATCGTCAGCGGAGCTTCGTCGCCGAGAATCATCTTGGAAACTTCCGTGTTTATTTCACCCGGAGCTTTGCCGTATTCGCCGCGAAGATAGTTGCGTATTTCCTTGGAAACATTTTTATATCTTTCGCCTGCAAGAACATTGGCTGTTGCCTGAACGCCGACCATCTGGCTCATGGGAGTTACAAGCGGCGGATAACCGAGATCTTTTCGAACTCTCGGAGTTTCGGCAAGAACTTCGTCCAGCTTGTCAAGCTTATTCTGAGCCGTAAGCTGAGCAACAAGGTTTGAAAGCATTCCGCCCGGAACCTGATAGTTCAAAGCGTCCGTATCCGTCGCAAGCACGACGGGATTGAGAAGCTTGCTTTCCAAAACCTCGGCTCTGTAAGGCTTGAAGAAATCGTTGATCTTTTTCAAAACCTTATCGTCAAGGTTGACCTCAAAGCCGAGCTGACGAAGCGAATATGCCATAGTTTCAGTCGACGGCTGAGATGTTCCGCCGGAGAAGCATGAAATTGCAGTGTCGATAACATCTACGCCTGCCTCAGCAGCCTTGAGCAGGGTCATCGGTCCGAGACCTGTTGTACTGTGAGTGTGAAGAACGATGGGAAGCTTCACATTTTCTTTGAGCGCCTTGACAAGATCGTACGCCTCGCCCGGCCCCATGATGCCTGCCATATCCTTTACACAAATCGTGGAAACGCCCATGTTTTCCATATCCTTTGCAAGCTTGACATAAAGCTCAAGGTCATGGATTGGGCTGAGCGTGAAGCAGATAGTACCCGACGCGACAGCACCGTTTTTGATAGTTTCGTCAACGGCGACTTCGATGTTTCTCGTGTCGTTGAGCGCATCAAAGATCCTGATGATGTCTATACCGTTTTCAACGCTCTTTTTGACGAATTTTCTGACAACATCGTCGGGATAGTGCTTATATCCCAAAAGATTCTGACCGCGAAGAAGCATTTGAAGCTTCGTGTTCGGGCAGGCTTTTTTGATTTTCTGAAGTCTCTGCCAGGGGTCCTCGTTGAGATAACGAAGGCAGGAGTCAAATGTTGCTCCGCCCCAGCACTCAAGAGAATAGTAACCTGCTTTATCGAGTTCGGGCAAGATTTTTTCAAATTTTTCAAACGGCATTCTCGTGGCGATCAGGCTCTGGTTTGCGTCACGAAGCACCGTTTCGGTAAACTGGATTTTGCTCATAAAGTATCCCCTCCGAAAAAGTAAATTTAAAGAACGGAAAGTTTGTTAAATTTTTAACATATCTCAACATTCTACTTTATTTAAACAATATTATAATAAATTTCCTTCTCTTTTGCAATAGTATGCTTCGATTTTTTCCTGTTTGAACAAAAATAGAGTGGTTTTTTTGAAAAAACTTGATAAATCCAAGCCTGTATACGAATCCTTTCCACTTTTTTTCATTGACTTTAGGAGGCATATAAGATATAATGAAGTCAATGATTGACAAAGGAGAAAGAATATGAAAAGACGTTTTTTAAAAATAATCTCTGCGGTCATGGCGTTTACGCTGATCATCGGCGCTTCCTGCGCTTACTGTTTCAGCACGGCGGCAATGGAATCCGTCAGCGGCAGCTATGATTACCTTTGCGACTATATCGACAAAAACAGTCAAAGTGTGCTTGATGTTTTCAACGGGCTCTGGACGACGAAAAAGACTTCCGTAGACTCTTCCTACAATACTGTCTATGCTGTCATAATGAAAAGCACCGAGGACGATTCGATAATCTTCTTTACGGGTTATCTCAACTTAACCTCCGAAGTTGCTACCGGCTGCGCTATGAGAGTTACGAAAAATGATTCGAAATACGCAGTCTACATTGCCGACGAAAGAAGCAGCGATTCCTACACAGGCGAAGCTTCTGTCGACCCGGCAAGCTACAAGGACAGCCTTTCCTTCACGATCAAAAAGAACGACACTACTGTTACAAATGCAGAAAGAAGCGTTCTTTTCAACAAGCTTTTCAAGGATTCGCTCTCCATCTGGGAAGATCTCCTCAAGGATAAGGCTCATATCAGCCTTGCAAACTTCGGCTTTTCAAAGCTCGGCTACACCGCAATTGATATTAACGCAAAGCTCAACGGTCTTGTCTGGATCAACTCAGGTCTTTACTACTACAAAAACGGCAAAGTCGATAAGTCCTTCAAGGGTCTTGCAAAATATGATGGCAAATGGTATTACATCAGCGACGGAACCGTTGACGAAAGCTATGTCGGAATTGCAGACAACGCATACGGCTCATGGTATGTCAAAAACGGAACTATCGACTTTTCCAAAAACGGTGTTGTTTCAAGCGGTCTGAATTACTACCTTATCAAAAACGGCAAGGTTGACGATTCATTTACAGGTCTTTACAAATATAACGGCACATGGTACTATTTCACAAAGGGCAAGCTTGACGCAAAATATGTCGGTATGGCTAAAAACGACTACGGCTGGTGGTATGTCAAAAACGGCACTATTGACTTCTCATATACCGGCATGGCTAAGAATGATTACGGCTGGTGGTATATAACAAACGGCAAGCTCGACACGAAATACACCGGCATGGCTAAAAACGACTACGGCTGGTGGTACATGACAAACGGCAAGCTTGACAGAACATTTACCGGTCTTGCAAAGAATCAGTACGGCTGGTGGTATCTTTCAAAAGGCACGATCGACTACAAGTTTGTCGGTCTTGCAAAAAACCAGTATGGCTGGTGGTATGTCAGAAATGGAAAAATCGACACAACATATAACGGCAAAGCCTCCAACCGGTACGGCACATGGAATGTAAGAAACGGAAAAGTTGTATCATAAGAATCTTGAACATAACAAAACCCACTATGTGATTTTAAAACATAGTGGGCATTGTTTTATCCAATAAGGCTATCTTAGCTGCATACTCTTCCTTCGATTACGACTGTTTTTAAGTTTAGATTTTCATCAAGCGCTATAAAATCGCAGTCGAAGCCTTCTTCAAGCTTTCCCTTGTTGAGTCCGAGAAGCTTTGCCGGAGTTTCCGACGCCATACGAAACGCGTCCTTTTCGCAGACCCCAAACTCTATTGCTTTTTTCACACAGTCAAAAAGCGACGAGGTACTTCCTGCTATCGTACCGTCTGCCGAACGGGCGATTCCGTTATTGACAAAAACCTGCTGTCCGCCGAACTCATATTCCCCGTCGGCAAGTCCCGTCGCCCTCATACTGTCGCTTATCAGAATCATCCTGTCGGCCGAAAATGTCCGATAGAGCATCTTTATCACGCTCTCATGGATATGGATACCGTCGCATATCACCTGGACAAAAATATTTTTGTCTATAGCCGCGCCGATCGGCCCGGGATTTCTGTGGTGAAGCGGCGGCATTGCATTGAAAGTATGCGTTAGACATTTTGCACCGCGCTCAATTGCAGAAACTGTCTGCTCGTATGTTGCGTCCGTATGACCGATACAAACGACAGCTTCGCATTTTTCGATGAAATCAAGGCTTCCGGGAAGCTCGGGGGCAAGGGTCACCATTTTAATATTTTTAAAATTTTTAAATTCCTCAATGTCGGGAGATTTTATGAATTTTTCGTTTTGCGCGCCCTTGCGGTTTTTTGAAATGTACGGCCCTTCCATGTGAAAACCGAGCACTTGAGCGCCGCTCGTCGACGGCAGATCGGCATTGACCACGCTTTTTATTTTTTGCATATCCATCGTCATCGTCGTCGGCAAAAACGAAGTCACTCCGTTTTCGGCTTGATAGCGGCTCATCTTCTCAAGCTTGTCGCCGTCCATCGTGTCGTACCCAAGACAGCCGTGGGTATGAATGTCTATAAGACCGGAGTAAATCCGCGCATAATTCAGATCAAAGCCGTCTTCGGAAGTTTTTCCGATTTTTTTGATTTTTCCATCCTCGGCAACAATATCAGTCAGGCTGCCGTTGACAACGCATTTTTTGAAAATCATATCATCAAACCTCACTGCTGCGGATACGCCTCTTTGTCGCAAATCAAAGTCACATCGCTGTGAAGCTTCAAAAGCGCCGCCGGGAGATTAAGCTTTATTCCGTCTCCGAGAAGCTCGGAAATCACCTGTCTCTTGCCTGCTCCGTTTGCCATGAGAATGATCCTCTTGACACTGAGAATAGTTAAGATTCCAACTGTCATGGCTTTTTTCGGCACTTCATCAACTGAATTAAAGAATCGGGAATTTGCTTTGATAGTGCTTTCGGTCAGATTTGTCGTGTGAGTATAAGGGTACATCACGGAATCAGGCTCGTTAAAGCCAATATGACCGTTTGAGCCGATGCCGAGAATCTGCATATCTATTCCGCCGAAGCGTTCTATCATCCGCTCATAATTTTCACATTCGCTCTCAGAATCATCGGTTTCACCGTTGAGAAGATGGGCGTTTTCTTTTTTCATGTTGATTTTTGAAAAAAGATTTTCGTGCATATAAAAATAATAGCTGTTTGGATCGTCCTTTTTGATAGGATAGTATTCGTCAAGATTGAAGCTGACTGTGTTTGAAAAATCAATCTGTCCGCTCGAACACATATCGCTGAGCTTTTCGTAAAGCCCGAGCGGAGTCGACCCCGTTGCAAAGCCGAGAACGCTGTCAGGCTTCAAGGTTACCTGCGCCAAAACAAGCTCTGCCGCCTTTGAAGACATTTCTTCATAATTTTCGCAAACTATAATTCTCATTTCATCACTCTCTTTGCATATTTCCGATTAAAATTTCTCGTCCATGTTTTCTTGAAAATATGATATCTTTTTTAAAGAATTTTGTCAATGAAAACAGCAAATTTTCATATTCTTTTTTTACCAATCAGAAAATTTTATTTTGTAAATATTTCGTTAAATCAACATTATTTTTGTTGACATAAATTTAATAGCGTGCTATTATTTTTACAATTCTTTGCGAAGGAGGTTATTTTATGGCGCAGGAATATCAGCCCTGCGGCGTGATTTTCAAGCAGATCGGCGGCGCTCTTTTAAAAAATGCAAACAACAATTTGAAAAAAGACAATCTCACCCATTCGCAGATGTGTCTGCTGTTGAAGCTTGAAAAATCCAATGACCGCGAAATGACTTTTAAACAGATCGAAAAAGAATTTCATATAGCGCAAGCTACTGTCGCAGGAATAATTTCCCGGCTTGCGCAAAAAGGATTTGTTCAAACATTTGTCAGTCCCTTTGACAAACGCGTAAAAATGGTCAGGATCACTCAGTCAGGACTTCAACAGTGCGAAAAAGCAAAGGACAGAATTGAAAATGCCGAGCAGTTTCTTGTCAGCCGCCTGAGCGAAGATGAACGCAAGGAGCTTTTTCGGCTTCTGACTATCGTAAACGAAACTCTTCATTCCGACCCGGAGGAAAAAGATGATTAAAATATTCAAAAATTTCACAAAAAAGCAGTTCGGATTTATTGCCGGAGCGCTGGTTTTTATAGTTTTACAGGTGTTTCTCGACCTTAAACTGCCTGACTATATGGCTGAGATCACAAGGCTTGTCGAAACTCCCGGCAGCAAAATGGCTGATATCCTCTCAAGAGGCGGCATGATGCTTCTTTGCGCTTTTGCAAGTATGCTCTGCTCAGTTGCGGTAGTATATTTCGGCGCAAAAGTCTCCGGCGGTCTTTCGATGACGCTTCGCGGAAAGGTTTACGACAAGGTTATGAGTTTTTCAGTGGCTGAAAACCGCCGCTTTTCCACGGCAAGCCTTATCAACAGAACGACTACCGACATCAACCAGATCCAAAATCTTGTCGCTATGGGTTTGCAGGCTATCATCAAAGCTCCGATACTTGCCATATGGGCGATAATCAAAATTTCGGGAAAGAGTTTTCAGTGGATGTCGGCAACCGCAGCCGCGCTTGCGCTTTTGATAATTATGCTTGCGACTACTCTTCTTGTGGCTCATCCGAGATTCAAGAAAATACAGACCCTTACAGATAACCTCAGCAGAGTAACGAGAGAGCAGCTAACGGGTATCAGGATAGTTCGCGCTTACAACGCGGACAAATATCAGGAGGAAAAATTTGACGAGGCAAACCGTTCTCTTGCAGAAAACAACCTTGTTGCCCATCGCGTCATGGCGATAATGCAGCCGGGAATGACCTTCATCAGCTCCGCCCTGACTCTTTCTGTCTACTGGATAGGCGCATACATGATAAACGACGCCGCCCGTTTTGACAGGCTCGGCATCTTTTCGGATATGGTGGTTTTTTCCAACTATGCAATTCAGGTCATCATGGCATTCATGATGCTCAACATGATATTTATTCTTCTTCCGAGAGCGCAGGTTTCCGCAAAGCGAATAAACGAAGTTTTCGAAACCGAGCCTGCCGTTCATGACGGCACGATCGACGGCAGCGTTGCCGAAGTATCAGGCGAAATTGAATTTCGCGGCGTTTCATTTCGCTATCCCAACGCGCACAGCAACGCTTTAAGCGACATAACATTTTCTGCTCGTCGCGGTCAGACTGTGGCTTTCATCGGCGCGACAGGTTCGGGCAAGACGACTCTTGTAAACCTCGTCGAGCGTTTTTACGACGCAACAGAGGGCGAAATTCTGATCGACGGAATAAACATCAAAGACATGACTCTTCATTCGCTTCACAACAAGATCGGTTTTGTCGCTCAAAAAGCCAATCTTTTCTCCGGCACGGTTGCTTCAAACATCGGATACGGCGAAAATTCAAAGTCGGATGATGACCTCCGCTTTGCCGCCGAAATCGCGCAGAGTACCGATTTTATCGAGGCTCTGCCCGACAAATTCGACTCGCACATAGCACAGGGCGGAACGAATGTTTCAGGCGGTCAAAGGCAGCGGCTCACTATCGCAAGAGCCATTGCTCATAAGCCTGAGATACTTATCTTTGACGATTCGTTTTCCGCGCTTGACTACAGCACTGACAGAGCGCTGAGAGCTGCTCTCAACGAAAAAACGGATGGTGTAACAAAGCTGATCGTTGCCCAGAGGATAGGAACTATCCGTTCTGCCGACAAAATCATCGTTCTCGACAAGGGCAGGATCGTCGGAGAAGGCACTCACGGTCAGCTTATCAAAAACTGTCCTGTTTACCTTGAGATCGCGCAGTCACAGCTTTCGAAGGAGGAAATCGAAAATGGCTGAGAAAGTTATCAGACGAGCTCCGGGCGGCCCCGGCGGCAGAATGGCAGTTGCCGAAAAATCAAAAGACATCAAAAAAGCCTACCGTAATTTTTTTGCGTACATGGGCTCGTTTAAATGGAGTATTCTTGTTGCAGGAATACTGTCTCTCGCAGGCTCGATACTCAATCTCATAGGCCCCTCAAAGCTCAGCGACCTGACAAACCTCATCACTGCCGGACTTTCGGGAAGCGCAGATATGCCGAAAATTCTGAAAATCTGCGTTACTCTCACTGTTTTGTATGTGTCAGGACTGCTGTTTAACTATTTTCAGGGCTTCATTATGGCGACCGTATCGCAGAAAATTTCAAAAAAAATGCGCACGGATATCTCTGAAAAAATCAACCGTCTGCCGCTGAAATATTTTGACACAAATTCCACAGGCGATATCCTCAGCCGAGTCACAAACGATGTCGACACTGTTGAAAGAAGCATGAACATGAGCTTTTCGACTCTCGTGTCCTCAGCAGCAATGTTCATCGGCTCGCTGACGATGATGTTTTTGACAAATGTTGTCATGGCTTTTTCAGGCGTCGTTTCCGCGCTTGCGGGATTCACGGCAATGGTGCTTATCATCAGAAAGAGTCAGGTTTATTTCAAAAGACAGCAGAAAGAGCTTGGAGACTTGAACGGTCACATCGAAGAAACTTACAGCTCTCACGATGTTGTCAAGGCCTTCAACGGCGAAGAAAGTGAACGAAAAAAGTTCCATGCTCTCAACGAAAAACTTTTTGACAGCGCATGGAAAAGCCAGTTCTGCGCCGGGATAATGATGCCGCTGATGAACTTCATCGGAAACCTTGCCTATGTCGTTGTGTGCATCGTCGGGGCAGTTCTTGCAGTAAACAACTCCATTTCCTTTGGCACTATCGTTGCTTTTATGCTTTACAT